>JAFPIE010000039.1 GCA_017388605.1 Acholeplasmatales bacterium
AAATACCATAACGAGATGCCTCCTCCATAGGTACAATTTTAGCTGCGATAGTTAAATCTGCACCTGTGCGCTTATGCTGCTCAATAAGCTTAGAATAATCCATCTTATAGATTTGGTCACCAGACATGATTAATACATATTTGGATGCATAACGCTTAACGAAATCCAAATTCTTTCTTACAGCATCTGCAGTTCCGTTATACCAAGAATTGTTTGGCTGAAGAAGTGTAACAAATGAATCTCTACGGTCTAAGTCCCATGGCTTTCCAACACCAATATGCTCATTTAAGGACAATGGTAAATATTGTGTTAAAATACCAATCTGGAAAATTCCTGAATTTGTACAATTCGATAATGCGAAATCGATAATTCTGAATTTTCCTGCGAAGGGAACAGCTGGCTTAGAACGCTTCTCTGATAGAATATCTAATCTAGAACCACGTCCACCAGCTAAAATTAATGCTAATGTTTCACTCATAATAAACTTCCTTTTCTATTGTTGTAATTTACGATATAAATCAATATATACTAAAGCTGATGCATTCCAGCTAAAGTCCATTTCCATAGCTTGCTTAATAAGCTTTTTCCAATCATCCTTGTGATTGTTATAGGTATCAATGGCTAGATACATAACATCCTTTAGAGAATTAGAATCATAATTGGTGAAGGAGAATCCTGTACCTGAACCATTAAAATGGTTATAAGGCATAACAGTATCCTTAAGTCCACCAGTCTCTCTAACGAGTGGTAATGTACCATAGCGCATCGCAATCATCTGTCCAAGTCCACATGGCTCAAACTTAGATGGCATTAGGAATATATCAGATCCTGCATAAATCTTTTGTGCTACTCGATCGGAATAACCAATATAGCACTTAAAGCGATTTGGATATCTTGCCTCTAGGGAGCGGAAGTAATCCTCATAATTTCTTTCACCACTACCCATTAAAATGAATTTCGCATTCGAGTTTACGATAACATCATCTAAAATAGGCATTAGTAAATCGATTCCCTTTTGATCAACCAACCTTGAGACCATACCAAATAGTGGTACATCCTCCTTATTGTCTAGACCAAATTCCTCAAGCAATGCTTTTTTATTACCCTTTTTACCGGAAACAAAGGTAGAAGCAGAATATTTCTTATAAATGTATTTATCTGTTTCAGGATTATATCTTACTGTATCAATACCATTTAGTATGCCGTGGAAATCGAAATAACGAAGTCCTAATACATTATTCATGTTATAGCCATAATAATCTGTAAGTACCTCATTTTTATAGGTAGGAGATACTGTTGTAATAATATCAGATTCCATTATCGCTGTTTTCATGAAATTAATGCATCCACCAAATTCAATAGAATTGGAATATGGCATATATAAAATGGACATCATATCCATTGGGAATATTCCTTGATATTGAATATTATGAATACTATAAACTGTACGAATTCGGTTATATACATTATAGGAATAATAATTTTTCTTTAAAATGTATGGAATAAGTCCAGTTTGCCAATCGTTACAGTGAATGATATCTGGGAAGAAATCAACAACTCTCAATGCCTCAAGTACAGCAAAATCAAAGAACGCAAATCTTTCTCCATCATCACCATAACCATATAATCTTTCCCTCGAGAAGTATTTGTCGGAATCAACAAAGTAATAATCGATATCATCCTTTATTGCATGGAATATTCCAGCATATTCAGGGGATGAGCCCATTCTTACATAATTGTATCCCTTGTAGTAGGCAATATTTTGATCCTTAATGGATTTGTAATATGGCATGATTACTCGAACATCAACACCATTTTTCTTTAATGCCTTAGGTAGTGCACCAATTACGTCTGCAAGACCACCAGTCTTTGCGAATGGAGCACCTTCACTTGCAACAAGCAAAACTTTCATCGTGGCACCTCTTTCCTAAGATATTACATATCTTCACTTTTAATTATAGTCTTACTTTCGATGCCATTCAAGATAAATTTACGAAAAAATTAAACAAAAATTATTTATATTTTTTCGAAAATGTAGCGAAAATATCATTTTTGTTGTGGACTGAATTGATATATAAAAATTAGATTTTTCTATTGCTTAAAATGCTTGAATTTGATATAATGATATGGCATAATGTTTAATTGTGAATAGAATATATTCTATTAAGGAGTTTATATATATGGCATCAAAGAGTAAAAGAAATAAGGTAAAATTTAAATGGACTAAGGAATTAGGCTTCCTAATTGGAGCAATTGCACTTATTGGTGCGGTAACCCTAACCTTAGCTTTAGTAAGACAATTTTCAGGTAGAGATATAAAGAGAGTAAATGAAGCAATTGAACAATTCAATGCATCTGAATCTCAAACTGTATACACTATTGATACAGAAAAGAATGTATTTAAGATGACAAATCATTCAAGCTTAGTATCCCAAAAGAACAGCTCAGATTATACCTATGTATGGTATGGTACTTATACATCTGCAGATTTCTTAAGATATTTATATACCATTAATGAAACTGCTGAATCCTACAAGGTAGATACAGTATATTTATACATTGCTGATTATGTTCAATCTGCAATCGATAATAACACAAAGGATACAGAAGAATATAAGACAACCCTAAAGGCTATGGAGGATGAGCTAAATCAAGGCCGTACAGATGCGGCTGCAATTGACCTAGAGAATTATGCTGCATTATTCGTATTTAAGGATGGTAAGCTAGTTTACAATTCTCAAGTAGCTAGTGAATCTTCTGAATACAATTGGGAGATTCAATTTGCAAAAGCATTTAGCTATGCACAATTAGGTGAATAATAAACTTGGCTGAGGAAAACCTCAGCCTTACTTTTTAAAGGAGAATAGGACATGATTGAACAAATTAAATTATCCATTAAAGAAAAGCTTGAAGCTTATTATAAAGAAAAATATAATTTCGAATTAGCTATCGTAGTAGAAAGCCCAAAGAAGGCAGAAATGGGAGATATTTCCATTCCTATGTTTACGGTTGTTAAGGCACTAAGAAAGCCAATGCCTGAAATTGTAAATGAAGCAATAGAGGAAATTAAATCCTTTGATTTACCTATCAATTCTATTTCTAATGCCGGTGCATTTATTAATTTATTTGTGGATAAGGCAAAGCTTTCTGCAAAAATTATTAAGGATTGTGTAACCCTTGAGTCTGAATTTGGTAAAAGTAATCTTGGTGAAGGTAAAACTGTAGTACTAGATTATTCCTCACCAAATATTGCAAAATCCTTCTCTGTAGGTCACCTAAGAAGTACTATGATAGGTAATTCCTTAAAATTAATTTTACAGAAGTGTGGATATCATACCGTTGCCATCAATTATTTAGGTGACTGGGGTACACAGTTTGGTAAAATGATTGTTGCAATCGAAAAATGGGGCGACATTGAGGTTATTAAAAAGGACCCAATCAATGAGCTTGCAAGCCTTTATGTAAGAGTAAATAATGAAGAAAAGGATCACCCTGAAATTGCTGAAGAGGCAAGAGAGGCCTTCCGTAAGATTGAGCTTGGAGAGCCTAAATATGTTGAAATGTGGAAATGGATTAGAGAAGAATCCTTAAAGGAATCTGAACAAATCTATGATTTACTTGGCGTATCCTTTGATTCCTATAATGGTGAGGCCTTCTATAATGATAAGATGGATCCTGTTGTAAATGAGCTTGAGGAAAAGGGCATCCTAGAAGAAGACCAAGGCGCGATGGTTGTAAGATTATCCGATGATATTCCACCTGCATTAATTAAAAGAAGTGATGGTGGTACATTATATATCACAAGAGATTTAGCTGCAGTATTCTATAGGAAAAAGGAATATAATTTTGAAAAAGCATTCTATGTTGTAGGTGGAGAACAAAAGCTTCATTTTAATCAGCTTAAGGGTGTATTAACAAAGATGGGCTATAAGGATTTAGCAGATTCTATCATCCATGTTAATTTCGGTATGGTATTAAAGGATGGTAAGAAGATGTCTACAAGAAAGGGTAATGTAGTTAAGCTATATGATATCCTTATGCAGGCAATTGATGCAGCCTATAAGCAAATCGAAGAAAAGAATCCAAATATGGAAAATAAGAAGGAGATAGCAGTTAAGGTAGGCTGTGGTGCAGTTGTATTTAATGATTTAAAGAACTTCCGTGCCCTAGATTATGAATTCGATATTAACGCAATGGTAAAATTTGAAGGTCAAACAGGACCATATTTACAATATACCGGTGTAAGAATTGCATCTATCCTAAGAGATAAGGAATTCGATATCAATAATATTGATCAAAATCTATTTGAAAAGCCTCATTACTTTGAGATTGTAAAACAGATTTCATCCTTCCGTATGACTGTTGAAAAAGCAGTAGAGGAGGCATCTCCATCTGTTGTTGCAAAATATTTATTATCCTTAGCATCAAGCTTTAATAAATTCTATTCTCTAGAAAAGATTAATGCAGAGGATATCGTTGTAAGAAACACCAATTTCGCACTTGCAAAATCCGTTCGTATTGTATTAAATGAAGGATTAAGATTACTCGGAATCAATTATCTTGAAGAAATGTAATTCACTTAATGAATTAAAAAAGATGTTATGTTACCTAAAATGGTAATTACATAACATCTTTTTTTTATGAAATAAAAAAGTGATGCAAAACATCACTTGATAATCTTAGGTGTGTATGGTAAGTATTGTTAATAAAATTCACCCTCCATAGCTTAAGCTGCGCCATCTAAGCCTATAATTGTTAGTTAATACAAGATATTTTATTATTTATACAATAATCTTTTACAAAGCTTGATTCACTTTCAATTGTTACATTTTCTACATCTAAAAATACATCCAAACCGATTTTATTAACACTTTTTGGAAGTGAAATTCTTTCTAGTGATTTACATCCCATAAAGGCATTTTCTTTTATTTCTTTAATTCCTTCTTTAAAATCAATATTTAATAATCTTTCACAATATGCAAAGCATTGGAAAGGAATTATTTTGATCTGATTTGTCTCAATGATAATTCTTTCCAAGCTATCACATTCATAAAATAGACATTTTCCTAATGATTTAATGTTTTTAGGAATAACAATTTCTTTTAATGAATTACAACCTTCAAAGGTTGCTTCATGTAAATTTATTTCATTTATAGTAGGAATATTTATTTTTATCAAATTAAAGCATTCAATAAACGCAAAAGCGCCAATATACTTTATATTTTGATTTAGCTTAATACTTTTTAAAAAACTACAATGAGCAAATGCATGAGCTGAAATATATCTAACTTGTGAAGGTGTATTAAACGAATTGACAATATCTCTTTCTGCAAGATATATAATTGTTTTTTTATTATTATATAAGCACTTTTTTTCAACAATAAAATTATCATTATCTATTAATATTATTTCTCGAAGATTAATTGCATATTCAAATGCATCTAAATCAATTATTTCAACGGATTTTGGAATTATAATTTTTTCTACATCTCTAGTAATATATATTTTTTTAATTCTTAATACTCCATTAGGTATTTCTATTATTTTTTCACCTTTAGATATGTTTGCATCATAAATAGTGTTATTTATTATTTTAAACTTAACCATATTCATTCTCCATCATTTGTAATCATACTATATTTATATCGAATTCTTTAATCAATTATAGCATATTATAAATAGAAATAAAAAGGCTTAATACCTAACGTATTAAACCTATTCTACTATTCTGGAAACGTTACACAATTTTTATACAATTGCATACCCTAAGCCTTGTAATCGTTAAAAAATTAAATATTTTGCATACCCCTATATCGGAATTTGAATACCCTAGAGGTATTTTGCATACCCCTATTTCTGAACGATAAATAGGAATTTGACTACATCTTCGTAATCGTTTTTATCTCAATTATCATATCATTTATTACATCTGATATACTCTCTCTGAACATTCCTGCAAATAATCTGTTCAGATTTTCGTCAAAGCGATTAGGCAAAATCTT
>JAFPIE010000040.1 GCA_017388605.1 Acholeplasmatales bacterium
AATTTCCGCTTTGAAGGTTGTAACTTTTAAAATGCGAAGTGAATATTAAGCTTAAGAGAAGCTATATTAATAGAATAAATAAGGCAATGGCTATTGCGGTTGCAATTAGGATATACAATGTGGAAAATGTAATTGTATTTAATACAATAGTAGCTCGCATTGTGGCTTTCTTTCTTTTACCTAAATGTGGTCTATGGAATAATAGAATAATTCCAAGCAAGAAGAAGGTAGGATATAATCCAAAGCCAAATTCCTTTGCCATTGAATTATGCATTAAGGATAATTCAATTAAAGATATTAGAATTGTAATCGCAAGTGCGATTACATTCTTTAGGATTAAATATCTATTACCATTAAAGAATCGATTTGCATTTTTTACATCATATTTACTCTTATAATATATTCTTAAGAAATATATAGATATTAAATAAGTAACAACTAAGAAGGATATTTGAGGCTTTGCTGTATCGATTAGATATAGCATATTCGTTGGTATATACCAGCCAAAGCTTTTATATCCTATAGAGATTATGGTTGTTGTAATTAATATTACTATAGGTATGATAGAAAATAGTCGATATAGGACTAATTTTTTCTTCGTATTTGCCCATTTAGGGTTTGTGAATAGGAATAGAAGTATCATGAAATAAAGTGCAATAGAACCGAAATAATTCGGTAATCGTATATTGAATTTTTCTATGGCCATAAGGCCTATAGAAATCTTAGATAAATAATTGATTACTAATACTTGGATATTATAAATGAAGAAGAAGATTATGATATATATAAATATATTTCTTATGACTCTTCTATCATTTAAATAAATATCAAAATCAACAAACAGCATCATAAATATTCCAGCTACAAGTAGGCTAAATACACTATTTAATCCCACTTCTGAAAATACTTCTGTTTTACCTATGATATTAAATACAAAATAGATTAAGGAAATAACAATAGATGCAATAGTAAATATGCCACCTACAATTTGATATACCCATTCTGGGACCATAGGTCCTATTCTTATATCCTTTTTTACTTCCTTTTTCATGGAATAATAATCTAATATTTTTTCTTCAAAATCGGATTCACTAAGTAAATTCATAGAATATTTATTTTTACCATAAATGAAGGAATAGGTAAGAAGAATAGAGGATATAACTATATGAATTAAGGATATTATATAAATTAACAAGGATATATATCCATAAGGAGTTGTTTTATCCTGGATTGGTATTGCAGTAGATAATATATCCTTATCGATATTTAAATTTAGATTTAAGGAATCTAAAATTAATTCCTCAAGCCTATTCTTATAATTTTGAATATGTGTATTAATTCTTTCTACAACAGTAGGATCATCCTCAATATAACCAGTACCTGTATCAATTAAATGCTCTAGAGTATAGCCTTCATTCATTCTATAGTAGGCATCTCCAAGCTTTTCCTCATAGGTTATATAATCGACATAGGTAATCATTAAATGAATCGATCGATCTGTCATAGATTTCATTGTACTTTTATATGTGATTCTATAATCATTTTCAAAGATTGTATAATTAAAATCTAAGCCAAAGGGATTATCCCCATATTCACCAATAATAGAGGTATATTCTACACCATTTCTTTTATAAATCATTGGTCTTGTAAAGGACCCTGAAATAGTGAAGGTGAATTCTTCACTATTACTGATTCCATCAATGAATTCTATATAAGGCTCGTTTAGCTCACTTCTAATAATGGAATTTACATTTGAGCTATATATTCTAGATGCTATATAGGCAATAAAGGATATAACTAATATAGAAATCATTACAATTTTAAAAGGCTTTGAAGGTATTAGCTTTTTATTCAAATGATCCTCTTCTATAACTGTTTCTATAGGATAGGAGGCTAAGCCTTCTAAATAGATAGAATAATCGATATTAAAATAGGTAGATATTTTATTTATTTCCTTTTTATTTGGCTTAATATAGCCAGATTCGATTAAGCGATATCTAAATATAGATATCTTTAAATCCTTCGCAAATTCTCTTTTGGTTTTCTTTAATTCTAATCTTTTATCATATAAGAAATAATTATAGGGTAATAAACCAAAATCTTTTATAAGCTTTTCTTTTCTAGATAGAGGAGGTGTATCTATTGGTATTTCACTTAATATTTCCGTATTTTCCATAAGTATCCTCCTCTTTTCATTTTAATTTAAATAAATTATAATATAAACATGAGAAAAATAAAACAATGCTTCATTTTAATTTTAATAACTTTAAATATATTTTTATTCCTAACGGGATGTAAGAATACAGAAAAGGAGACTATAAAATATAGATATTCATCAGGAACTAAGGATTATGATGGAGAATTATATTATAGTGATGATTATTTTAAGGCTGAATCCACTACATATAATCCATCCTTAGCTACATCCTCCTTAGGTCTTGCGATGGCATCCTTTCCGGCACAGGATTTTCTTGATGTTAAGGATTATTCCTTTAGGTATAAAAATGTATCGGATCTTATGGAAAAGTTAGGCTTTAGTGATCTATACGCGAATGACGATTTTAAGAAAAAGCCTACCGTATCCTCACTTGGTGCTGTTTATGCAAACAAAAAAATAGGCGATTACACCCTAATCGCCATAGGCATTAGAGGGGCAGGATACCAGCAGGAATGGACCTCAAACTGTAAGGTTGGGGATGGAATAGCTATACCTCACCACGAGGGCTTCCACGAGGGTAGTGATATCCTACTTAATGGACTAAAGTATTACATCAACCAAAAGTCGATTGAGGGTAAGATTAAAATTTGGTCTGTAGGCTTTTCTAGAGCCTCTGCAGTGAATAACCTAAGTATGGGAAGAATCGATTTTGCAATCCATAAGAAGGAATCTATATTACCTAGTAGTGTAACTATAGAAAAGGAAGATATTTATGCATATTGCTTCGAGGTTCCTATGGGGGCAAACCAAAAGGAGGAGATTTCACCTAGAAGTGAAATATATAATAATATCTTTAATATCATTAATGTATGTGACCCAGTACCTATGGTACCTATGGCAGGCTTAGGCTTTACAAGATATGGTATAGATATTTATTTACCTAATGCATTAAATGATTCGAATTATTTAAATGATTTAAATACAATTAAATCCTTCTATAGCAAGCAAGCTGCCTCTAAGGACATTGGGCAATATGTTATTGATCAATTCGTTTATTACGGTGGCTTAGGTGAAAGAAAGACCGATTATTCTGGAGATGATGATTTAATTAATTTCCATGGTGGCTTCTTTATTATGGATTTATTAAATAAAATGATGGAAGAGGGTATAGAGGATAGAATCGCCTTTAAAAAGGATATCCAAGATGGCTTAATGAGTGCATTTGAAATGGTATTTCAAAATGACACGATGAGTGAATCCTTATCTCCATTATTGATTAGCTTTATCTTTTCTTTATTAGTTTCAGGAGATATTGATTATTTAATTGAAGAAATCATGCATAACCCTGAGAATTTCGTAAATGATTTAATGCCTATTATTAAAAATACAGTAGAGGTATCTACCTTATTAGTGAATGTTTCACCTAAGGAATTCTGTGATCAAATCAAGGGTATAATTACCGTATTAACAAAGGTATTCAATAAGCATTTATATTTATTATTCCCATTTGTTTCTATAAATAATTTAAAGGCGATAGCCCAAGCACATCAGCCTATCGTTTGTATGGCAAATTTATGTGCTATGGATCCAAATTATACAAAAAAGCCAATAGAATGTGATACCTATGGTGGATATTATTTATTAGAAATCAATTATCCATCTAGTCATGGCTATATCAATATTTCTATGGATGGAATAGATATCGCAAGAATATATGAGGGTAAGGTATATAATTTATCTATGTATACCTATGGTATATTAGATGATAAATTTATAGCCTACCTACCTAAAGGTCACAGCTTTAAAGTTACATCTTCTAATACAGCCTATTCCCTAAAGGAATATAATCAAATGGAGTTTATCCTTAAGGATAAGGATCATAAAGTAATTCGTGATGAATTATCTGATGAAATTACATTAGAATTCTAATGATTTACTCTAAAATAAGGTGCCCTTTGGCACCTTTTTGCATCATTTATACGAGGAGTGATAATATGTCAAAGATTAACGAATTAAATCAAATACCCATTTCCTTAGTTTCCGATATGTATGGTTGCCCTAACCGCTGTCTTCACTGCTGGTTAGGTAACCTGCCCAATCATATAATGAAGGAAGAGGATGCTATATTCATTGTAGATGAATTTAAAAAATATTTTAAAAATATTACCTATTATAGCTGGCTTAGAGAGCCAGATTTTACTAGTGATTATAAAAATAGATGGATTATGGATAATAAGCTATCTACCATTAAGCCAATTCGCTTTGAGCTTGCCTCCTTCTATAGAATTGTAAGAGATAAGGAATATGTAAAATTTTTGAAGGAGGTAGGAACGCATGTAGTTCAGCTTACCTTCTTTGGGCTTAAGGATTTAACCGATAAATATGTTGGAAGAATTGGCGCATTTGAAGAATTAATAGAAGCAACAAAAATATTAAAGGCGAATGCAATAGAGCCTAGATGGCAAATATTTATAAATGAAGAAAATAAAGATGAAATTATAAAGGTAATTCAGCTTGGAGAAGAAATGAAGGTAAATAAAATATTTGTTCATGAGGGCTCCTGTGATGGAAATAATTTTAATCTATATAATATTAGAATCCATAAGGATGAAATACCAAAGGAGATTATTCCCTATTATTTAGATTATGATGAGCGTTTAACAGAAGAAGAATGTGTACAAGTATTACTTAAGGATGAATCCCATTATGTTCCATCCTTTAAGGAAGAAATCGTAATCAATATCACCTCTGATTTCAATTTGTATTTCAATTATACAAGCCCAGATGGTGCATGGCTCATTGGAAATATAAAAAAGGATTCCATGAATTTTATTGTAAAAAGAATTCTTTCAAATGATGTTTTAGCAACAGAAATTGCTAAAAGCATTACCTTGAGTGAATTAGCATATACCTATGGAGATCGTAATTCAAAAAGAGTATTTGCATTAGATGATTATAAAATGTATCTATTAAATAAGCACTTATATGCATTACAAAATGAAAGGCATCTTTGATGCCTTAATATTTTACCTCTTTTTAGCAGCATAATTTGCATAATCTTGCATATTATAGTTAAATAATCGGTATTATAAGCAACATTTTGCAAATTATAGAAAAAATAGTAAATATTTAGTATTACCTCTAAGTTCTTCACTAACAAGTTTAAGCCTTTCATCTTTTAATTCCTCGGAATAAGGATTATAATACAATATGAAAAACCTCCTTAATTTTAAAAAGTTATCTGCCAATAATATTATAAAATAAAGAGGTTTTTCTTTTCACTTTCACCAACCATATATTTTAGGGGATGGGAAACCATCTGCCAACCACAAAATGGAAGAGGTAACAACCTACCAACCTTATATTTTAAAGAATCGCTTTAATTAGGATTAGCATCGCAAGATGCTTTAAAAATTACAACAGAGTTTGAATGATCACCATAGATTTTATCTATGGTTTTCTTTTTGAAAACATTTTATTCCACACAATGTTTATAAAAATGTAACGTTTACTTGACAAGATAAATTTTTATTATATAATTAGTTTTAGTTAGGCTTTTGCCTTTCAAATAAAGAATAATCAGGAGAATTATTATGGAAGAAATTAAGCAGCAGTTAAAGGATTTTATCGTAGATGAATTAGGTGTAGATCCAAACGAATTACAGTTTGATACTCCTTTATTTGGTGAGGGAATCGGTCTTGATTCTATTGATTCTATCGAAATTATCTCTTTTGTTGATGAGACTTTCGGTGTATCTATGAATGGTGTTGACAAGACTAACTTCTTATCTATCGATACTATCGCAGCATACGTTGCTGATCATCAGTAATATAATTACTGACAAATAGACAACCCGTTTTTCGGGTTGTCATTAATTTTGTACGCGCGTGTAAAGTTGACTTTACTCAAGGAGGAATATAAAAATGACAGAGAATAAAAATCGTTGCGTAGTTACTGGTTTAGGTACCATTAACGCAATTGGAAATAATGTAGAGGAGGCATGGAAGAATGCCTTAGATTCCATTACTGGAATTAAGAATACAACTACAGTAGACACAAAGGATTGTTATGCGACACTTGCAGCTGAGGTTCACTGTGATTGTGTAAATCACATTGAGGGTACAGAGGAAATGGATCGTTCCTCTAAGCTTGCCATTAAGGCAGTTAAGGAAGCATTAGAAGATGCAAAGCTTGCTGATTTTAAGGATGATACAAGAGTATCTGTAATCTTTGGCTCTTGTGTTGGTGGTGCTGTATCTATTGATCACTACTATAGAAATGAAAAGCCTGAGGGTGATATTGTTAAAATGCCTATTTCAGCTATTGCAGCTAACGTTGCAGGATATGTTCATGCTGGTGGTGTTGTAACGAATATTGCAAATGCTTGTGCAGCAGGTACAATTTCTATTGCATATGCATGTGATTTAATTCGTGCTGGTAAGGCAGATATCGTAATTGCTGGTGGTTCTGATGCATTCGCATCTGTACCATATGCAGGCTTCTTAGCCTTACATGCATTAGATGCCAATCCATGTAGCCCATTCAACAAGTGCTCAGGTATTACACTTGGTGAGGGTGCAGGATGTGTAATTGTTGAATCCTACGCTCACGCAAAGGCTCGAGGCGCTCATATGTATTGTGAGGTTTTAGGCTCTGGTGTATCCTCTGATGCACATCATATTACAGCTCCAAGAGAGGATGGAGAAGGCCAGATGAATGCCATCAACTGGGCTTTAGAGACATCTGGAGTTAAGAAGAATGAAATTGGTTATATCAATGCTCATGGTACTGGTACAGCTAAGAACGATAACGCAGAGTTCTTATCCTTACATACCATCTTTGATAACGAAAATGATAATTTAAGTGTTTCATCAACTAAGGCTATGGTTGGTCACTGTCTAGGTGCAGCTGGTGCCATTGAGGCAGTATTTGCGATTAAGGCATTAACTACAAATAAGGTACCTGCAACCTTAGGCTATACCGATGAGGACTTAGAAAACCTAAAGGAAAAGGCTGGTAAGATTGATTTCGTACCTAATAAGAGCCATGAAAAGAATTTAGATACAGTAATGAGTAATTCCTTCGCATTTGGTGGAAATAATGCATCCATTATTTTCTCTAAGAAGGAAGGTAATGTAGATACAAAGAATGACTGCGGTGAGGTTTATGTTACAGGCTTAGGTATTGTAACTCCTTATGGCAGTGGAGTAGATAAATATGTATCTATGGTAAATGATAAGGTAAAGCCTGAGGCTGCATCTATGCATTCAGAGGTAACTGTTGATGATTATGTAGAATATGGTTTAAAGCCATTGTTCCGTAAGCATGATAATCTATCTCGTATTCAGGTTGTATCTGGTATGCAGGCACTTAAGAATGCCAATATCACAGTAACAGATGAAAATGCAACTACAATCGGTATTGTAGAAGGCTCAAGCGAGGGTGCACTTGGTACTTGCTTAGAGTTCACTGAAAATATCGTTGAGAAGGGCTGTGCAAATGGTAGTGCATTTAAGTTCCCTAATACAGTTTATAATGCTGCAGGTGGTTATTTATCTATTTGTAGTGGTATTAAGGGCTACAATGTTACGGTTACCAATGGCTCACAGTCAGGTCTTCAGGCTGTAGCTTACGCAACAAATATTATCCGCCAGGGCAAGGAAGCATATGTACTTGCATCTGGTACAGATGAAAATATTGAAGGTATACAAGAACTTTATACAAAGCTTGGCTATTTATCGGATAAGGTTGTAATGCCATTTGATAATACCAATGGATTTACATTATCTGATGGTTCTACAACTATCGTATTAGAAAATGATAAGAATGCAAATGCTCGTGGTGCTAAGAAGTATGCTAAGGTATTAGGATATGGTATGGCAACTAAGGCTGTTCCATTTGGTAAGCTAAAGGGTTCTGACTTAGGCTTAGATGAGGCTATTAAGCTTGCACTAGAGGATGCAAAGCTTAATGCATCTGATATCGATACTGTATTTGGATTTGCTAATGGTAATAGCGTAGTAGATGCTATTGAATTAGATTCCTTGAATAGAGTATTTGAGGGTCATGCATCTAAATTAAACCTAGTTGAGGTTAAGGACCATGTAGGTGAGGCAAGAGCTGCAGCTGCAGCACTTTCTCTAGCTCATGCATCCTTAATGCTTTCTGGTGAAATTAAAGAGGATATCGCTCATAAGGTTGATGGTACTAAGACTTTAGTTTCTAGTACATCACTAAAGAATGTATTATGTATTTCATATGCAGCTGGTGGTACATATACAGCTGTAATCATTACAAAGTAAAAGGAGAAACAATATGGTAGCAATAGTAACTGGAGCTAGCCGTGGTATCGGTAAGGCTTGCGCAATTAGACTTGCAAAGGATGGATATACCGTAGTAATTAATTATTCTCATAATGATGCTAAAGCACAGGAAGCTTTAGATGAAATTAAGGCAAATGGTGGAGATGGCATGATCTATAAGGCTGATATGTCCAATCCAGAAGAGGTTAATAAGATGGTACGTGAGGTTTCTAAGACCTACGGCTCTATCGATGTTTTAGTAAATAATGCAGGTATCGTTAGAGACCAGCTATTATTAACTTTAACTAAGGAAAACCTTGACCAGTGCTTTGAATTAAATGTAAAGGGATATTTCTATGCTGCACAGGCTTGTGCACTTAAGATGTTCCGTAAGAAGAAGGGCGTAATTATTAATATGTCTAGTGTATCTGGTTCATTCTCACTTCCTGGCCAAAGTGTTTATGGCGCAACAAAGGGTGCAGTCAATACAATGACAAAAACCCTAGCTAAGGAGCTTGCACCATATGGTATTCGTGTAAATGCGGTTGCCCCAGGATTCATTGAAACAGAAATGCTTGAGGCAATTCCTGAGGAAAAGAAGGAGGAATACCTAAGAGTTATTCCTCAGCATAAGCTTGGTACAACAGAGGATATTGCGAATGTTGTATCCTTCTTAGCATCCGATCAATCCAAATATATGACTGGTCAGATTTTGACTATTGATGGAGGTTTATCTTTATGATCTTAATTAATGAAATCAACGAAAAGATTAAGCAAAGACCACCATTCCAGATGATTGATCGAGTATTAGAAATCACTCCAAACGAGAGTGCTAAGGGTATTAAGTGTGTATCTGTAAATGAGCCATATTTCATGGGTCATTTCCCAGGTGCACCTATTATGCCTGGTGTATTAATCATTGAATCCTGTGCACAGCTATGCTCTTTAGTTTTTGAAGCTGATGGTACAGATAAGGACAATATTTATGTATTACTTAAGGTAGATGGCTTTAAATTCATTAAGGCAGTAATTCCTGGGGATGTATTAAATATTGAGGTAGTAAAGACTAAGATTTTAGGACCAATTACAACCTTCGATTGTAAGGTTTTAGTAGATGGTAATATTTATTCAAAGGGTACCTTATCCTTCACAAAGGTTCCTAAGGATACAATCTACCAAAGATAATAAATAAAGGGTGATTTATATGTGGGGTAATAATGCTAAGAAAAAGGTTTTAGTATTAAACGGCAGTCCAAAACTTAATAAAAGCTCGACTATGGTGATTACTAATGCATTCTTAGAAGGAATGAAGATGCAAGAAGATATCGATTTAGAAATCATTCATGTGCAATCCTTACATGTAAAGCCTTGTATTGACTGCCTATCCTGTTGGGGAAGAACAGAAGGAGAATGCATCATCAAGGATGATGATGTAGCAATGGTTAAAGAAAAAATATTAAATGCGGATATTATCATTGAATCCTTCCCATTATTTTTCTTCTCTATGCCAGGTGTATTAAAGGTTTTAACCGATAGGTTATTATCTATGATGCTAACCTATAGAGGACATAAGCCACCTGAGGATGGTACATCCTTCCATGGCTTAAGATATTATGATCCAAATAAAAGATTTATTGTTATCTCTTCTTGTGCATACACAGAAGTAGATAGAGTATATGATGCAGTTAAGGCTCAATTTGATTTTATTGTGGGTAGTGGTGGCTATACACCTATTTTTGTTCCACAGGTAAAAACCTTAATTGAGCTTAACTCAGAAGCAAAAACAAAAAGATTTATGGCTAAATTCATAGAAGCTGGAAAAAGGTTTATGGAGGATGGCGCATTAGATCCTTTAACGATTAAAGGTCTATCTAAGCCACCATTTACAGAAGGAGCCTATAAAATATTTTTGAATCAATTTTGGCAGGAGGAAAAGAAATGAAAAAGACATGTACCTTTCAAGATATAAAGAATATGCTCATTGAATGTGCAAATGTAAATGATGAAATTACTCCTGATTCTGTTTTAAAAACAGATTTAGGAATTGATTCCATTTATGCCGTTGAAATGATTTTAGCATTAGAAGAAAAATTTGGAATTCAAATTGAAATGAATGAAATGGACACAATGATGTCTGTAAAAGAGGTTGTTGATATTGTCCAAAGAAAGCTTGAGGTGTAAGCATATGAATCTAGAAGAAATAGAAAAGCTTATGAAGATGCTAGAGAATTCTTCCCTAGCATCCTTAGAGGTTGAAGAAAATGGCTTAAGAATTCGCCTAGATAAAAATAGCCCTATTCATGAGGTTGTTAAAGCAAGTGATAATACAGTTTCTAGTAATAAAGTAGAGAAAGTGGAAGAAAAGCCTAAGGGAAAAGAAATCACTGCCCCACTTGTAGGTACCTTCCATCAAGCTCCATATAAGGATGCAAAGCCTTTTGTAACTGTAGGACAAAAGGTGAAAAAGGGTCAAAAGCTTTGTATTGTTGAGGCAATGAAGGTAATGAATGAAATTACATCTCCATATGATGGTACAATTGTTGAGATTTTAGCTAAGGAAAATGATGTAGTTGAATTTGGTAAGCCTTTATTCATTATTGGTGATTAATTATGTTTAAGAAGATTTTAATTGCGAATCGTGGAGAAATTGCTGTAAGAATTATTAGAGCCTGCAAGGAGCTTGGTATTGAAACTGTAGCTGTATATTCTAAAGGTGATACAGAGGCATTACACAAGGAGCTTGCGAATGAGGCTGTATGTATTGGTGATGCATCTCCAAAGGATTCTTATTTAAATGTTGAAAATATTATAACTGCCGCATGCTTATCTGGCTGTGATGCAATCCACCCAGGCTTTGGATTTTTATCTGAAAACCCTGAATTTGCCCGCATGGTAGAGAAATGCGGCTTAACTTTTATTGGCCCAAATCCATCTGTTATGGAGAAAATGGGAAATAAAAATGAAGCAATTCAGTCTATGATCGCTGCTGGGGTACCTGTTGTACCTGGTTCTCATAAGGCTGTAGATTTAGAGGAAGGATTAGCCTGTGCAGATTCCATTGGATATCCTGTATTAATTAAAGCATCTGCCGGTGGAGGTGGAAAGGGTATCCGTCTAGTTGAGGCAAAAGAAGACTTTAATCAAGCCTTCAACGAGGCTAAGGAGGAGGCTTTAAAATTCTTCTCTAACGATGAGGTATATATTGAAAAGTTCGTTAAGCACCCTAAGCATGTAGAGGTACAGCTTATGTGTGATAAGCATGGTAATGCGATTCATCTATTTGAAAGAAATTGTAGCTTACAAAGAAGAAATCAAAAGATGATCGAGGAAGCACCATGTATTTCAATTTCTCAGGAATTAAAGAATAAATTATATGATAGTGCCATTAAGGCATGTAAATATATCGGCTATGATTCTGTTGGTACAATTGAATTCTTAGTTGATGATTCTGAGAATTATTATTTTATGGAAATGAATACGAGAGTCCAAGTAGAGCACTGTGTAACTGAGGCAGTAACGAACGTGGATATCGTTAAGAATATGATTAAGATAGCCTATGGACTTCCACTACAGTTTAAGCAATCCGATATTAAGCTATATGGCTATGCGATTGAATGTAGAATTAATGCAGAGGATCCAAGAAATGATTTCCGCCCAACTCCAGGTAAGATTAATTTCTTACATACTCCAGGTGGAATGGGAGTAAGAATCGATTCTGCAGTTTACCCAGGCTATACGATTTCCCCATATTATGATTCTATGATTTTAAAGGTTATTTGCTTTGCAAAGACAAGACTAGAATGCATAAGAAAAATGCGTCAGGCATTAGAGGAATTAATTGTGGATGGTGTAAAGACCACAACAGAATTTGATTATGTATTATTACATCATCCAAGCTTTATTTTAGGACATTATGATACTTCATTTATTGAAGGATTTATAGGAGAATTAAAGGAAAATGGAAAACTCATTCAATAAAAGAAAACAAGAAATCCTAGAATTTAATACCGCAATGGAGGAATTAAACCTAAGAAAGAAATATGCACCACAGGTACCAAAGGAAATCCCTGATGATTTGATTGTAAAATGTCCTGGATGTGCAAGATTAATTCTTAAGGATAATTATATCCTAGACCATAAGGTTTGTCCTTATTGTAATCACCATGGAAGACTTACAAGTAGAGAGCGTATTATCGATGTCTTAGATTTAGGATATCAGGAGCTATTTACAAGAATTAAAGAGAATTATTTAGATTTCCCTGATTATGAGAATAAGCTTGAAAAGGCAAGAAAGGCTACAGGGGAAGATGAATCTGTAATGTGCGTTTTAGGTAAGATTAATGGTATTAGCGTATGTGTTGGTGTTATGGATTCCTTCTTTATGATGGGCTCTATGGGTAGCGTATGTGGAGAAAGAATTACCAAGCTAATTGAATATGCTACAGAAAAGAATTTACCATTAATTCTATTTACAACCTCAGGTGGAGCGAGAATGCAGGAGGGTGTAATCTCCTTATTCCAAATGGCAAAAACAAGCCAGGCTTTAGCTAGATTTAAGGAAAAGGGATTATATATTGCTGTACTTACAGACCCAACGACAGGTGGTGTTTCTGCATCCTTTGCATCCTTAGCGGATATTACGATTGCAGAGCCTAACGCATTAATTGGATTTGCAGGAAAAAGAGTCATTGAAAGAACGATTAAGGAAACATTACCAAAGGAATTCCAAACAGCGGAATTCTTACTTGAAAAGGGATACCTTGATATGATTTCTGACAGAAAGGATTTGAAGAACACCTTAAGTACATTACTTAAGCTTCATAACTATAAATAAAATGATTTTAGAAGAAAATGAAAAGAAAATAAGTATTCTAGAGGAGGAGCTTTTATCCCTTGATCCTTCTGATGAAAGAGCTATTGAGCTAAAAAAAGAGCTTAAGGCATTAAAGAAAGAAACCTATTCGAATTTATCTGCATGGGATAGAGTATTAATCGCAAGAAGCGAAAAAAGAATTAAATCTAAGGCTTTAATTGATAAGCTAATTACGAATTTTATTGAGCTTCATGGAGATCAGTACTATTCGGATGACCAATCCATTATTGCAGGACTTGGCTTCTTAGGTGAAATGCCTGTAACTGTGCTTGCCCAGGCTAAGGGTGAAAATTTAAATGATAATTTAAAAAGAAATTTTGGAATGACCTCTCCAGAGGGCTTTAGAAAAACCTTAAGGCTTGCAAAGGAAGCTGAAAAATTCCATAGACCAATATTAACGATTGTAGATACCTCAGGTGCATACCCTGGTAAGGGTGCAGAAGAAAGAGGCCAGGCTCGTGCGATTGCTGAAAATTTATATGAATTTTCTAAGCTTAAAACTCCAGTAATCTGTATTATATTATCTGAGGGTGGATCTGGTGGTGCTTTAGCACTTACGGTATCGGATTACATTTATATGTTTGAAAATGCAGTATATTCTGTATTATCCCCAGAAGGCTTTACCTCTATTCTATTTAAGGATAAGGTTCCTGTTTCTGAGGTTGCAGAGGTAATGAAGCTTACCAGCCGTGATTTAATGAATTATGGAATTGCCGATGAAATAGTAGAAGAGCCACTTGGTGGTATTCGCTATGTATCCGATAAATTTAGTGATCAACTAAAGGAAAGATTAATTGCTAAATTTAATGAGCTATCATCTAAGGATACCGATGAATTACTTGAAAATAGATATCAAAAATTCCGTAAGATAGGAAGTGTTTTATAATGAAAATTGCATTTTTATTTGCCGGTCAGGGTGCCCAATATGTTGGACAGGGTAAGGATTTTTATGAGAATCTAGATTTCGCAAAGGAAATCTATGATAAATATCCAGATATTAAAGAGATTTGCTTTCTAGATAGTAAAAATCTGATCAATCAAACAGCATATGCACAGCCTGCAATGCTACTTACTGGCTATGTTATTGCAAATGCACTTAAAAAGGAAGGTATTGAACCAGAATATACCTGTGGTTTATCCTTAGGTGAATATACCGCCTTAGCCTTTGGTGGTGCTTGGAGCTTAGATTCTGCACTAGATATCATAAAAAATAGAGGAAGAATCATGCAGAATGCTCTACCTTTAGGTACTACAAAAATGGCAGCCATTATTGGTTTAGATAGAGAAAAGGTACTTGAGGGTATAAAGGTTAGCGATGGTATTTGTGAGGTTGCAAACTACAACTGCCCAGGCCAAATCGTTATTACAGGTGACAACAAGGGTGTCGATTTAGCAATGGAAAATATGGCAAAGCTTGGTGCACTTAAGGTAGTAGAATTAAATGTATCTGGTGCTTCCCATTCCTCATTCTTGTTAGATGCATCAAAGGAATTAAGAGGTGTATTAGATAAATACACTCCAAATACACCAAAATATAAAATGATTTATAATGTATCAGGAAAAGAAGAGAATAGACCTTTAAATGATATTTTAGAAGATCAAATTCATTCTTCTGTATATTTTGAAGATTCTATTAAGTATTTAATGGAACAAGGTGTAGATACATTTATTGAAATTGGACCTGGTAAATCCTTATCTGGCTTTGTAAAAAGAGTAAACCGTAAGGTAGGTATTTATACAGTTACAGATTATGAGTCCTATTTAGCATTATTAGAGGCATTAAAGAAGTAATATGATAAAGAAACTAAATTGGGAATATGATGCAAAATATTCCTTCTTTCTTGTAGATGAAATAGAATCTACGAATACCTATTTTAAGGAGCATGCAGAGGAATATCCAGATAAATCTGTATTAATTGCCTTAAGACAAACGAAGGGTAGAGGTAGATATAATAGAGTATG
The DNA here is from genome assembly GCA_017388605.1 of Acholeplasmatales bacterium. The sequence goes on from JAFPIE010000040.1 coordinate 15,297, forward strand.
GGAATCTAAGGATGATATCACATTTTCTATATTACTTAAGCATAACGCAAGCTATAATGTTATAGCACCTCTTGCCTTATGCTTAGCCCTTTATAGCTTAGGCTATGATACAGGCATTAAATGGCCTAATGATATTTATATGCAGGATAAGAAGCTTGCAGGTATTCTAATTGAGGATTTATATCAAATTACATTTAATAGTGCGATTATTGGTATAGGATTAAATATGAGCGATAAAGAAGAATATAATGCCATTGGCTTAAATTCAAAATTATCCAAATATGAAATTATAGATACTATATTAGTGAAGCTTGATGAGCTATTACAAATGGATATCAAGGATTTAATAGAGCTATACCGTAAAAAATCGATTGTCATTGGTAGAATGGTCTATTACCATGATAAGCTATTTAAGGCTATAGGTGTATCCGATTTAGGCTATTTAATCCTAAAGAATGATCATGAAGAGATTTGTATATCCTGTGATGAAATTAATTTAAAGGAGTCATTAAGATAATGAAGGTTAAGGACTTATGTTTAATGACAGTATGCTTATGCATATTAATCATATGCTCTAAAATAGCAGTACCTATTGGTGTTATCAGCATAACACTTCAAACATTCGCTGTAGCTATTATTCCATATATCTTAAAATGGAAAAGAGCTGCAATCGTACTTACAGCCTATATCCTAATGGGATTAATAGGAATTCCTGTATTTAGTGATGGTGGAGGATTCTTTTATGTTTTAAAGCCATCCTTTGGCTTTATTTTGGGCTTTTTAGCATCAACATTCATAACAGGGTCTAATGTATTTAAAAACTCAAAAATTGCTGGATTAATCAAAGGATTATTAGGCTTACTTACCTTAGATCTTATTGGTATGATTTATATGTATTTCATATTAAAATATTATATTGGAAGCGATAAGGCATCCATTTTATATGTAATACAGGTAGGCTTCTTACCATTTATTTTAAAGGATTCTATTAGTGTTGTATTAGCTTATATAATCTCATTAAGGCTTAATCCTATCCTAGATAATATGCAATTATCTAGTAAGGAATATATTGAGAAAGAAACAAAAATGTAGTCGAAAGGGTAAATTTATTTATTTACCTTTTTTTCTTTTTGGGTTACAATAACATTGAAATAGTTTCAAAAATATTAAGGAGGTTATATCATTATGAAAAAATTAATAAAAGTCAGTAGTGCTTCTTTAGCCTTATTGTCCATCTTTTTTATAGCATCCTGTGGGGATGAGGCGATTAATACAAGTAGTATTATTGAAGATATTGAAAAAGGTAATTTTGTATGGAATGAGGATAATAGCGCAAGCTATGTTTATAAAACAGCAAATGGTGAAGAGCTAACCGTTACCGCTAAAATTACCTCAAACGTTATAAAGGATGCAACCTGTATAGATGAAGGGCAAAGGGAATACAAGGCAGAAGTTGAGGTTTTAGGCAAGACATATTCGGATTCTAAAATTATTACAATTCCTGCAACAGGCCATTCCTATTATCCTGTTGGAGAATTACCTCCAACATGTGATGCTGATGGCCATGGGGAATATATTGCATGTGAAAACTGTGATAAGGTATTTGATCCAAATTATGGTGAAATTGATGCTATTCCAACAATTCCTGCAACAGGCCATACTATGGAGCATTATGATAGAGTAGAGCCTACGCATTTAGCTTCAGGTCATGTAGAATATAATCAATGTACCTCTTGTGGTAAATATTATGATATGGATGGTAATGAAATTACAGATGTTTCTATTCCAGCTTTATCTAAGGAAATCTCCTTAGCTATTAATAGTGATAAATATGCATTAACCCTAGTAGAGGATAATGAAAATGCCATCCAGTGGAAATTAGAGGCTAGTGAGGTTAAAGTTGGAGATGCTATAAAGCTATTCCTTAAAGATGGAAGTGAATATTCCTTCTATAATATGGATGGTATTGATGATGATTATAAAGTAACTGTCGATGCAACCGATGTAACATTTAATGTCGTTGCAACACCAAATGGTGTGGCTATTAGCTTAGAGTATGAAACGGAAGAAAAGGGAATCTTTGTTGAAGTAACAAATGAATCAGGAGTTACTTTATACCCTATGTCAGAAATCAATTATAATTTTGGTACTGAAACAAATAGCTATGTATATGGTTATATTTCTCTTTTAGTTGGTGATAAGGTTTTAATTAAGGATACAATTAATGATAAAACCTATGGTTATGATGATATTTTAGAATCAGAAATTTGGAGAAGTCATTATTTCACTTGTGGTGATAATGGAGAAATTATCATAAATACAACCGATAGAGTCGGCTTTGAATTTAGTAGAAATGGTGATGAAAAGCTTACCTTAGCATTTGTTCATGACCCTGTAACTGTTACTAGTATGGAAGTAGCAGTAAAGGGTGAAGTGGATACAGCCCCTTTAACAAAAAATACAATTAGTGAGGATTCAAATGAATATGGTTATGCACTTCATGTGCTAAACCATGAATCAACAGTAAATGCAAGTGATATTAAAGAATATATTTTGGCTAATGGTTATATCGTTTATCAAATTGAATTACCAATAAGTGCTCCTATGTCTATTTGCTTAAAGGATAATTCAGGTAATACTTATGGATATTCTGTATTTGAATCTAAATATAGTAGTTCTGATTTTACTTATTCAAACGATGAAGGCTATATTCATTTAGAAACAAGTGGTACTTATGTAATTATGTTTATTCCATCTTGTGGTAATATTACAATTTCCTTTGCACCTGCATCAGCATCTTCAGATGCTTATTATATGACAAGTAAGGAATCATCCTTTACAGGATTAACAAAGGATAGTAACAATATAGTTACAGTATCTAATATTGATTTTGACAAGAATGGTTATATAGCATTTACAGATTCTTCATATAATATGCTAACAGTTACCTTAGATACAACAACGGACTTTATTGTATCTTCCACATTACTAATGTGTACTAAGGCAGGTAAATATACACTTACTTTAAATTTAGATACATTAGTTGTACATGTAGATGTAGTTGAATATGTAACTTTAACTGGATTAGTAGATGGTGCTGCTATAAATTTAGGAAGCTATTCTTCTAAAACATTCAAAAGAAATGCAAGTAATGAAGCAGAAGTAGTTGCAGAAGGAATGGTAATTACAGCAGCTAATCAGCGTGTAGCCATTATGGATCCTAATGGAGAAGGAGTAACTGATATTACAGTTGCAAGTGATTCTTCAAGCTTAATTTCATTATTAGCTGCAGGCTCTTATTTCTTAGTATTTGCAGAAACTGGTACATATAATATTTATGTAAATGAAGATACTCATGTTGTAAGAGTTGTA
>JAFPIE010000041.1 GCA_017388605.1 Acholeplasmatales bacterium
CATTACAAAGCTTAAAGAACTAATTAATAAAATAATACTGATGATGAAGAATAGTAGCTTAAGGAAAGCTTAAAGAGAGTCTATGGTTGGTGTGAATAGATAGTAATCCCTTATGTGAATCTACTTTTGAGGTATACGTTAGACCTTACGTATAAGGTAAGAGATGCAAAAAAAGGTGGCACCACGATATAATCGTCCTTTGTTATATACAAGGGACTTTTTTATTTAAAGGAGATAAGAATTATGCTAGATATTAAATTTGTAAGAGAAAATCCAGAAATAGTTAAGGAAAATATTAAGAAGAAATTCCAGGATCAAAAGCTTCCTCTTGTTGATGAGGTTATAGCTCTTGATAAGAAGCTTAGAGAGCTTTCAACAGAAGCGGATAATCTAAGAGCTTCTAGAAACTCATTAAGCCAAGAAATTGGAAAGCTTATGAAGAATAAGGAAATCGATAAGGCTAATGAGGTTAAGGCTACTGTAGCTAAGAATAATGATAGAATTACTGAAATCGATAAAGAGGTAGAACCATTAAAGGAAGAGCTTCTTAAGAAGATGATGGTTATTCCAAATATTATTGATAAATCTGTACCAGTAGGTGAGGATGATACTCATAATGTTGAAAATGAGAGATTTGGAGAGCCTGTTGTACCTCCATATGAAATTCCTCATCATGCAGATATTATTGCAGCTCTAAATGGAATTGATAAGGATGCGGCTGGAAGAACATCAGGAAATGGTTTCTATTACCTAATGGGGGACGTAGCACGTCTTCATAGTGCAATGCTAAGCTATGCACGTGATTTTATGATTAATAAGGGATTTACATATTGTATTCCACCATTTATGATTCGTTCAGATGTTGTTAATGGAGTTATGTCATTTGCTGAGATGGAGAATATGATGTATAAGATTGAAGGGGAAGACCTATATCTTATTGGTACATCAGAGCATTCTATGATTGGAAGATTTAAAGATCAAATTGTAAAGGAGCAAGAATTACCTATTACTCTTACATCATATAGCCCTTGCTTCCGTAAAGAGGTAGGATCTCATGGTATTGAGGAAAGAGGAGTATATAGAGTTCATCAATTCGAGAAGCAAGAGATGATTGTTTTATGTAAGCCTGAGGAATCAATGGATTGGTACAATAAAATGTGGCAATTTACAGTTGAATTCTTCCGTTCATTAGATGTACCTGTACGTACATTAGAATGCTGCTCAGGAGACCTTGCAGACCTTAAGGTTAAATCATGTGACGTAGAAGCTTGGTCACCAAGACAAAAGAAGTACTTTGAGGTTGGTTCTTGTTCAACACTAGGTGATGCACAAGCACGTAGACTAAAGATAAGAACAAAGGGTGAAAATGGTACTTATTTAGTACATACATTAAATAACACAGTACTTGCATCTCCACGTGGATTGATCGCAGTACTTGAAAATAATTATAATGAAGATGGTTCAATTAATGTACCTAAGGCACTTCAACCATATATGGGTGGAGTTACAAAGCTTGTTAAGAAGACTAAGTAAAATAATACCTAAGCTATAAAAAAGCTTAGGTTTTTTTACGCAACAATTTCACATAATTTTTTTATATTTGAAATATATTGATTTGTTAAAATATAGGTGTCTAAAGGAAGAATGTATATTAATTTAGATGGAAGGAGCGGCCGCTGGCTTAGTCAAATAATATTCATACTTTAACTCTCTCTTAAAAATACGTTTTTCACTAAGCCCAGCAAAAAAACTAAATTTCATTTTCTTTTCCAAAACAAGTAACCCTTTTTAGTTACTTGTTTTTCTTTTTAAAAAGAAAAAGCTTCATAAGAAGCTTTATTCGTGTTTTATTTGTGCCCATAATACTACAGCTACTTGGAATGGAATACCAAGTAAAAATATTGGCCAAAAGTTATTATGCATATAAATAAGTGTTAGATATAAGGATAATAGAAATCCCCAATCTAGTACAGAAAGAATTGGCACATTAAAAACTCTACGTCCCCATTTAATATTAAAATAGAACAGCATAGAACATGTCGCAGGAATTCCCCATATAAATATAGGCCAGAATGTTTTATCCTTGTTTTGATAGTAAACAAATATTAATACTACTAAAAACCATACTAATGTACAGAATAGAAGAGTAACAAATATTTTATTACGTTTTTCATATTTAGGCATTATATATTCCGTTTTGTCCTCGTATGAACCCTCATGTGTTAGATAATCTAGAGTCACTCCGTAAAGGTTTGAAATCTGA
>JAFPIE010000042.1 GCA_017388605.1 Acholeplasmatales bacterium
CCATATTCATATAAAGATGAGACTATCTCTCATCGTTGGTGGACCAAGGTCTTTCGACCAGCCCAAATGAAGTTTACCTTCACCTGTATTTTAGCATAAAATATCAAATAAACAATATCTAAATAGGGTAGAGGAAAGAAAGTGTTCACCAGCACAAGGTGATTGGTTATATTAACAATAAATCTCTTACAAAATTAAAATAGTACAATAAGCGTCAAAAATACCACGCTACCATGTTGTAGCATAACAAATATAAAAGCCCTGGATTAACCATTAACCAATTTTCTTAGAATGTAAAATCTACCTTGACAACACCATCACCATAAATGGTTTTAAAATCATCTTTCATTGAAATAATAGTATAATTATTTTCTTCCCATGAAGCCTTTCTTTTTGCAGTTTCAACTAGATTCGCATGATCTCTTACATCATCATCTGCAATAAGCATAAATGCTTCACTTTTATACTTATTCTGTAAGCAATAATTATGCATTGCACTATCTCCAGAAGAATTACCAAAGGATAATACAGGCACCTTGCCAATTTCTTGCGTAATCTGCTTAACCTTATTTGTTTTTAAATTCTTAATGATTAATTCATCTGTACGAATTAGGGTATCTTCTAAACCATAGGTATATTCTACACCATCTGTATCTCCTTGGTGATCACTTTTAAGTACAACATCCATACCAATTACCTTTGATGCGTCAATAGGAATAGAATCCACAAGCGCTCTACAAATGAATCTATCCGATCCACTAACTACATAATAGGTAAAATCATTGTCCTTTAAATAATCAAAGATTTCAAGCATTGGCTTATAGAAGGACTCCTTGTATGTCATACCAGTAAAGCCATTTACAGGGGTTTCAGCATAAGCCTTTACATAGGCATCAAACTCAGATAGAGTCATACCACTATAAGCCTTTGCGGCTGCATGGGCATGAATCATATCAAAGCCACTAGGAAGCTTCTTCCCCTCTCTTACAAATTCCCTGATTTGTGTTGCAGCTAATACCTCAGAATCGGATGCCTTATCTTTATAGGATGGATCATCTAATACTCTATATTCTAGTAAATTATATTCAAAATAGGTTGGATATAATTCTCCAATGAAGGTACCATCCATATCGAAGGTTGCAATTCTATCCTCCTTTGGAATAAAGTACTTTGAGGATTCATTTGTGACTTCCTCAACATAGCTTGTAAGTGTTCTTATGGCTTCACAATCATTCCAAAGCGTAAAATAATTCTTTTTTTCCTCTTTGTTTCCACAAGAGGCTAACGCAAGTAGCATTACAGGTACAATAGATAATTTAATAATACGTTTCATATTTTTGATCTCCTTTTAAAGAATTATACCATATTTAAGGCTATTTCCCAAGCTCTATTACATTATTATAGAGGCAAGTCTTTTTATCATTTATTTTACTATCGATATGATAATGACCAAAATACCAATGCTTATATTTTATATTCTCTTCAAAATAATCAAGCATTTCATTATCTATAAATGCTTCACATTTATTACCATACACATATAAATTTGGGGAATATAAGGTTTTTGAATCTATACTATGGGTAATAATATAATCTACCTGATTATTATATTTTAATAGATTTTGCTTAGCCTCCTCTAATTCTTCTATAGATGGAATCTCTTCCTTCCACCAGGATCTATGCTCACATCTTCTATATTTATCTATGGAGGTGCCACCTCCAAAGGTAAATATAGTATTCCCTTCAAGAGTATAGATTTGACCTCTCATTAAATGGATTACATTATCCTTTATTTTATGGATTTTACCTCCATTCCAAATGGTAATGGGGTAAGAATTAAGGAGGTCAAAATTCTCATGATTTCCATCTACAAATAAAACCATAAAGGGAAGCTTTGTGTAATAATATAAATCTCTATCTAAGGTATTCTTATTCCATATTGCGCCAAAATCTCCTGCAATAATTAAATAATCCTCTTTAGTTAATATATTTAATTCTACGATTCTTTCTATTTTTTCGTAATCGATAGTACCATGGGTATCCCCAGTAACAAGGATCATAATAACACCTCCAAAAGAAAAATCCTCAAATAAAGAGGATTTTAAGCCCAAGGGTCTAATTCATTTGGTATTCTTATATCCGATAGACATAATAATTCTGTTAAGAACCATTCTCCTGTGGATGGCTTAAGTCTTAATTTTATTTCTCTATCTGAATCAGCTCCACTAGAATGAACAAATAATGTGGCATAATTCTCTTCAGGGAAGGAATATGGATTTTGTTTTACTGTAATCGTTAGTGGCATAGTTGGAGTATAGCCATTCTCTTTCGTTGCACCATTAAAGAAGGAATATGGCTTATATTCCTTTCCCTTTAACCTGTCATTTAAGAATTGCATCTCAAATGGAGATAATTTA
>JAFPIE010000043.1 GCA_017388605.1 Acholeplasmatales bacterium
CTACAGTGAGTTTGCAAAGAATCTTCCTGATGATGACGGTACCGTAGGGCCGGTAAAAATCAAAAGCAAAAAAGTTGATGTTGTAGGCGAACAGACCGAGCCGAAACCTGCCGTTCCAGCAGGTTCACCTGCCGAACAGAATGATTTAATTGAGCTTGTGGATGTGTTCATTCATCAAACAAGAGATGGAATTATGAAAGCACAATTTGATATAGCACCAAAAAGAATTAAAGGAAATGATGTTTCCTGTACATTCTGTAAATATAAGGATATTTGCTTCAAGAAATATGAAGATTATGTTTTCTTAGAGGAAAAGAAATTTGGAAGTGAGGTGGAATAATGGCTTGGACAAAAGAACAAGATGAAGCTATTCATAGAAGAGGAGAATCGATTATTGTTTCTGCAGGCGCAGGTAGTGGAAAAACTGCAGTACTCTCAGAAAGAATATTAGATTATTGTATGAAGGGCAATGATATAAGAAGAGTATTAGTTTTAACCTTCACTGAGGCTGCAGCCTTTGAAATGAAGGAAAGAATTAGAAAGAAGCTTAAGGAAAACCAATTATTTGAACAAGCTGAGCTTATTGATTCTACCTATATTACAACGTTCGATTCCTATTCTTTATCTATAGTAAAAAAATATTATTATAAGCTTGGCTTAAAAAAAGGCATTTCTATTATGGATGGTGCTTTAATTTCTGTTAAGAAGAATGAAATTATAAGAGATTTATTTACAGAATATTATTTGAGTGAAAATCAAAGATTTCTATCCTTCTTAAAAAAATATTCCCTTCAGGATGATAAGAGTGTATTTAAAATGGTATATGATATGTCCTATACTCTAGAGCTAATCGTCGATTTAGATACATTTATAAAGAATTATGAGAAGGATTATTTTTCAAATTCCAAGCTAGATGAAATTCTAAATTGTTATTATAAATATACCCAAGAAGAGGTATCTAATGTAATGGATTTATTAAAGGATTTAAAGCTTGAGGCATCCGATGATTCTTCTAGTAAACCCCTATATGATACCTTAGATTTATTCCTATCTCATATTTCTATTTCAGATTCCTATGAAAATCTATATAGCCAATTGGGAGGCTTTGAGCTACCTAGAGTAAGCCCTAAGGCAAGCGATAGAGTAAAGGAATTAAAGAAAGAGGCTGGAGATAGTTTAGCTTCCTTGAAAAAGAATGTATTTAAGAATTATGATAGTCTATCTTCGATGAAGGAAGAAATATTATCCATTAAGGAGGATGTATTATTCCTACTCGATATGACTAAGGAGGTCTTGAATCGCTTATTTGAATATAAAAAGGAAGTCAATATGTTTGGCTTCATGGATATCGCTAAGCTTTTGATTTCTTTAGTTAAGAATAATGAAGAAATAAGATTAGAATTAATGCATTCTTACGATGAAATCTTAGTAGATGAATATCAGGATACCTCAGATGTTCAAGAAACCTTCCTATCCTTAATTGAAAATAATAATCGATATATGGTAGGTGATATTAAGCAAGCAATCTATCGCTTCCGTAATGCAAACCCATATATTTTTAAAGAAAAATATAATCGCTTTGCTTTACATGATTCTGGCTATAAAATTGATTTAACCTATAATTTTAGATCGAGATCTGAGGTATTAGAGAATATTAATTTATTATTTAATTCTTTAATGAGTGATGATTTAGGTGATGCAGATTATAAAAAGGATCACCAAATGCAATTTGGTCAAAAGGATTATTTAAAATTAAAGCAGAATATCGATTTTAATTTAGATATATTAAGCTATGAGGAGGATTTAGAATCCCCATTCAGCCAAGC
>JAFPIE010000044.1 GCA_017388605.1 Acholeplasmatales bacterium
CCTTAATACGATTGGAAACAATAAAATAATCAATTCTCCATCCAGCGTTATTTAATCTCGCATTGAAGCGATAGCTCCACCAGGAATATAAAACCCTCTCTGGATATAAATATCTAAAGGTATCTGTAAAGCCACTTTCTAATAGCTCGGTCATCTTATTTCTTTCCTCAATAGAGAAACCAGCATTTTTAGTGTTAGAATCTGGATTTTTAATATCAATTCTTTCATGAGCAACATTTAAATCGCCACAATAAATTACAGGCTTTTTACTATCTAATTCCATTAAATATCTTCTTAGATTATCCTCATATTCCATACGGTAATCGAGTCTTTTTAGACCCTCCTGTGCATTTGGAACATAGGCATTTACCAAATAGAAATCCTCATATTCTAATGTAATGACTCTACCCTCATCATTATATAATTCTTTAAATAAGCCATAGGTCACATTTAAAGGCTTTCTTTTCGCATATATGAGTGTACCACTATAGCCCTTCTTTATTGCAGAATTCATAAATCTATAGTAGCCATCAATTTCTAAATCAGCTTGTCCTTCTTGCATCTTCGTTTCCCGAATCGAAAAGAAATCCGCATCGGCCTCCTTAAAAAAATCCATAAAGCCCTTTTGCATACAAGCTCTTAATCCATTAACATTCCAACTTACTAGCTTCATATAACATACCTCAATTTTTTATTTTAACATAAAATATGTTAACATGAAATATTTTTAAAAAAGAATATAAGAAAAGGGGCTAATAAGCCCCTATTTTATAACGCCTTCACGAAAGCATCATATTCACTAGATTCCGCAACACTAATATCTCCATTGACCTTTAGTGTTCCTAAAACCTCTTCGCCAGCTTCCTTTGCCTCAGCCTCCCAAAGTCTAAGCCATTCACCATCTCCCCAATCGTATGAACCGAACAATGCTACCCTAGCATTTTCCTTTTTGCTCTTATACTCATCGTAGAATGGACGGAAGGTAGACTCCTCAAGCTCCTCTGCACCCATCGCAGGGCAACCAAAGATTACTAGATCATAGGCTAAAGCCTCATCTACCGTAATGGAATCGACATTTCTTGCCTCAATTCCTAAATCTTCTGCTAACTTATTAGCAATGGACTCTGTATTACCAGTACCTGTCCAATAAATAATGATTTTTGACATTTTATTCCTCCTTTGTACCTATCATTATTTTTTTAAGGCCATATCCTTTTTCAATTAAGGATAACGCATGCCTTTTACACCTTGTAAAGCGATCAAATTTCTTGATCTTTATTTCCTTATTGGAATATACCTTCCAATACCCAACATGAAGGCATTTCTTCTTGCCTTCCTTAAAATCTATAATGTCCTCTAAATCATATCCTAAGAATACACCAATCTCATGAGGAAAGGATTCAACGGTCCTTATACGATAGGATAAATAATCAAAATAAGAATCTAGGCTTACCTTACTTGGATATCCATATTCCCTTAAGAAATTGTAATTATTTATATCCTTAAGCTGATCTAGTAATACTTCTTTTCTATAAACTAAAAGTAATAAGGATTTTTCATCCTCATAAATAATTTTAAAGAATACCCTCGCATGCTTATCATTATTAAGCTCTAATATATCTAGATGTATATTAGGAAATTCTTTTTTTGAAACATTTATTAAATTGGAGGATTTTATACCAAAAATTGCTGGAGCACAGTGGTATGCAAGCTTTCTTTCAAATTCTCTACTCATAGTTTACCTCACAGTTAGTTTTAACTAACCTATACTTTAAAAATAATAGTTAGTTTAAACTAACCATTATCATTTTATCATAATTCTTATATATGTCAACTCATAATATGTAAGAAAGCGATTTATTATTCTTTAGAAATACTTGCCTCTAAAGAGCGGTAAACATTACGAAACATTTTAGCCTGTCCCTTACTTGATGCATCCACATGATGAATATTTTCATCTCGAATCCCCATCATATTTCCTACTCTCTTTTCATCGATGCCAGAGGCTAAAAAATTAAATTCAAAGCCTTGCTTTTCATATAGCTTAATCATCTTAGAAATCATTTTATAGGTATAGACTTGACTAGAATTTTCCATTCCATCGGTAGTAATATAGAACAATACCTTTCTATCCTCTACCTCACTAAAGCGTTCAATAGTAAAGCCTATGGTATCTAATAGGGCAGTAGATCCACCACATAGATAATCCTCATATTCTATATTCTTTACATCACTAATTTTTGTTCTATTTTCAATTATCTCATAGGAATTATTAAATAATACTGTAGTAACATATAATTCCTCTTCTAATCCTTTAAGCTTAGAAAGTAATTCATTATATCCACCTACGGCATCCTTTTTCAAATCACACATAGAACCACTCTTATCTAAAATAAATACTACTTCTGTTTTTTTCATTTTATCTTCCTCCTTCATTCTAACTAAAGTATAGCAAGGAAAAAGAAAAAAATGGTCGCATAGAATGCGACCTTTTACAAATTATTTAAATAGCACATTTACATCATGATCATATAGAGCTTGATTAATTTCTATAACATCATATTTCTTATTTTCTATAAAATATCTAATAATGACATCTGCCTTTGTTGAAAAGCTTAGGATATAGCCAGCTCTTGCAATTAAATCTAAGGCAGTATCTATTTCAAGCTCAAGACCTAAGCAAAGTAGGATAACGGTAGCCTTTGAAGGATGGTATTCACTATCAGACCTAATTTTAGAAAATAATCTTTTATCAATATTTGCCTTTTGATAGACATCGGAATCCTTAAGATTTTTCTTATCGATTAATTCAAATAATTTTTCTTGGAATGTATCATCCATTTGATTAAGCCTACCCTCTAGGGAGCCATCACGAAGCATAGCCATTTCTTCCTTTGGCTTTTTCCTTGACATGATGGGTTCCATTTGTAGAGGCGTAGCCTTTCTTGCAACAAATAGCTTTCCACCTCTTCTTGGGACAATATCATCTGGGGTTCTTTTTACTATAGGCTTAAAATTCTTTTCTATATATTCATCTAGTAATGTCCATTTTCCCATATTCTCCAATTTCTTCACCTCCAAACGATACATATATTATAGCATAATCTTGTAAAGAAAAAGTACTACTTTCGTGTAGTACTCTAAATTTTAAAGCTATTTATAGCCATCATCATTAAGAAAACGGCTTCTTTAACATTATCCTTATTTGTTGCAAGATTAATTCTTACGAAGGATTTACCTGCCTCTCCATATTCTATACCTGGAGTAATATATAAGCCTGTCGAGTTATAAATATGATCTACGAATTCCTTTGCATCTAAGGTATAGTATGATACATCCACCCAAAGTAAATATAGGGCGTGTGCTTCTATGAAGATTAGCTTTGTATCCTTAAGCCCTTCTATAAACAATCTTTTATTTTCCTTTACATAGGCATTCATTTCATTTACCCAAACCTCACCATCATTTAATGCATTTATGATTGGGGTATAGGCAAATACATTACCCTCAGCACATTCATCAGTATTTAATCCTCTCC
>JAFPIE010000045.1 GCA_017388605.1 Acholeplasmatales bacterium
ATCCTCTAGAGAATATTTTGCCTCTCCAATACCAAAGGATTTACGTATGATGTCCTCATCTCTATTAGAAAGATGGGATAAAGCAGAATCTAAGTATGGGATATAGCCCTTGAAATAGGAGTCTTGCTCTACGCCCTCATCAGGAATGATATCACCTAAGGAGATATCATCGTCCTCCCCACCAACAGGTGAGTCTAAGGATGAGGTCTGAAGCGGAGTTAAGCACTTACGAACCACTTTAATAGAATAGCCAGTTTCTTTAGCAATTCTATCTAAGGATGCGTAAGGCAGCTCCTCCATTTTCGCTAAGACCTTAGCTCTAGCCTGGTAGTCGTCTACGGATAAGGAGATAAGTCTAGAGTTCTTAGATAAATACTCTTGAACTCTCCAATCCATAAGCTTGCAGCAATAGGTCTTTAGAGATGCACCCTTTTCAAAGTCAAAGGTAGATACAGCATTGAAGATTGCCTCAAGCATTACCTGGCTTAAATCGTCAAGCTCTTCTTTACCCAAATAGGAATACTTGCGTAAAATTCCCTTCTGATGGCTCTTAGTAGCCATTACCATTTGATTAAATTCAGTCTCTTTACACATATTAAGATTGTCCTCCATAAGTGTAGTCGAAAAATAATAGCAGAAAGAATTGAGATAACATTATACGGAATTATTAAATTGTTAAAAAATATAAATTTTGGCTTACCTAACGCATTTTTTAAAATATACAAATTACACCATTCGCCCGTTTTTTTGCCAACTATGCGTAAAATAAAAGCCAAATTATATTTTTTGTGTGCATTAAGTATATATCTAGGAAGTAGAAATTTGCAACACGAAAAATAAAAAAAATTGCAAATTGAATTTTTGCAATTTTTTATATCTTATTTTTGTATTAAATCATAATATTTAAAATTAGATGCTTTAAGTCTATTTTGAATCCAACGGATTACATAATCCCTAGATCCATGAATCACTTCAGTGAAGGCAGGAATTCCTGCCTTATAGGAATTTTCATTTAAATAATATTTAATTTCCCAGTCCATAATTATAATAATTCCGCCTCAGCCCAGAAGATTCCAGATAAAATATTATTCTTCTTAAGCTTTGGAAGATCCTCCTTCGCTTCAGCTATAATTGCGATTTCAACCTCAAGGCTTAAAAGCTTGGCATCTAGTATTACTACATTATCCTCATGTGGTACTTCTTCTTTAGATACAATATTTGTAACTGTTACATTCATTAAAGATATTGGAGATGGTGTAAAATCCTTATCACTATCATCTAAAGGGAATGCACCTGTAGGGATTTGTGCTTCATAATTTAATGGTTCATTTAATTTTATAAATTCTTCCTTATCCTTAGCAATTTTATTAATGCCATGACAATAAAAGATCACATCTAAATCATATATTGAATCCTCTTTTAAGGAATCCTTATTATCTACATATATTTCAATAGGGAAATTGAGCTCCTCATCCATAGATTTAAAATAACCAATTCCAGAGGTATCTCCTACCTCATTTTTCTTTGGTAATTCCAACCAATTTAAAAATTGAAACTTCATCGTATCGCCTCCTTATTTTTATTATATATCATTTAAAAGATAGAAAAAACCGCAAAATCTAAAAAATAAAATGGGATTCCGAAGAATCCCGAATTATTTAAACTACTTCTACAACTCTTACAACATGAGTATCTTCATTTACATAAATATTATATGTACCAGTTTCTGCAAATACTAAGAAATAAGAGCCTGCAGCTAATAATGAAATTAAGCTTGAAGAATCACTTGCAACTGTAATATCAGTTACTCC
>JAFPIE010000046.1 GCA_017388605.1 Acholeplasmatales bacterium
TGAGAAGTGTAGGTGTAATGGGTGATGGTAGAACCTATGATTATGCAATCGCATTAAGAGCAGTTCAAACCTCCGATTTTATGACTGCCGATTGGGCAAGGATTCCATACGATGTACTTGATATTATTTCAAGAAGAATTGTAAACGAAGTACCAGGTGTAAATAGAGTGCTTTTAGATTGTACATCGAAACCACCTGCAACAATCGAATTCGAATAATAAAAGGAGCCTCCATGATAAAAAAACAAGTTTTCATTATATTTTCTTTAAGTATTGCCTTCTTAAGTTCTTGTAGTAATAAAGCATTTCATGCTTATACTTATATAACAAATACCGAAGAAATGAATAAGGATATAATTGGAAGACAGGGCTTAGCTATAGATAAGGATTATTATTATGTTTCCGGTTCTAAAACTTTAGCAAAGTATGATAAGGAATGGAATTTGGTATTATTAAATGATAATCCATTTTCTCAAGGATATATAAAAGAAGTAAATCATATTGGTGATATTGATTGTTTTAACGGAGAGATTTATTGTGGAGTTGAATATTTTTTAGATGGTGTTGGCAAAGACATTCAAATTGCAGTCTATGATGCAAACACTTTAGAATTTAAAAGAAGCTTCCCTTTCAACCAAAATTCAGGACAGCTTGAATGCTCTGGTATTGCTATCAATCCAGATGAAAAAAAGGTTGTCATGGTATCATGGGTAGGAGAAGATTCAGGAAAGTATATTTATGAATATAATTTAAGCGATGGTGCATATAGTAGAAAAATACTTATGCAAGAACCACCTAAATGGATTCAAGGCATTGCATATTATGATGGTAATTATTACATGACGGCAGATGACGGAATGGCGGATGGAACCAAAAATGGTGAAAAGGACCATATGTATTCTGTTAAAATCACAAATAGTGATACATGTGATGTGAAATTAGAAAAAACATTTGAGGATTTTATTATTCCAGGTGAAATTGAAGGCTTATCCTTCGATAAAGATAATAAAATGCTTTATGTTCATTCCAATCATGGAATGGAAATTATTCAAGGTATGACAAAAGATCCATATCCTGGATACGATAAAGAGCATAGTGTTATTTACCAATATCAGATTCAATAAATATATTCTTTAAATGAACATTTAGGCAGAGTTTTCATACTCTGCCTCTTTCGATAATATAAATATATAACGGTGGTATCTATATTGGTAATTGACATCAATAACAATTATGCTAAAATATATTAGGCGGACAAATTAGGCGCTATTGTAGTTTTTTGAAAACTAAAGATACCCCCGTGACTATTTTTGTCGCGTTTTTTTCTTAATTTGGAGGTGTTTTATGTAAAATGAATATTAAAATTGATTTAATAACTGGCTTTTTAGGCTCTGGTAAAACTACCTTCATAAGAAAGTATGTGGAGTACCTAATTAAAAATGGAGAAAGAGTTGGCATTTTAGAAAATGACTACGGTGCAGTCAATGTCGATATGATGCTCTTAAGTGATTTGAGAGGACCTTCTTGCGAAATCGAAATGATTGCTGGTGGTTGCTGCTACGATTGCCACGTTAGACGCTTTAAAACAAAGCTCATCTCTATGGCTATGAGTGGATATACAAGAGTAATTGTAGAGCCATCTGGTATCTTTGATACCGATGAATTCTTTGATTTAGTCTATGACGATCCACTTGAAAATTGGTATGAAATTGGTTCTGTAATTACTATTGTAGATTCGAATATTGATATTAAGGATAGTGATACAGAGTATCTATTTTCAAGCCAGCTAGCTCCTGCAGGAGCGATTATCTTTACAAAGGTTGGAAATAAAAGAAAAGAAGATCTATTAGCTAAAGTGAATAAATCCCTAGAAGCTATAGGCTGTATAAGAAGAATTCAAGATAATGAGGCCTATTTAGGTCATCATGCTGCCTTTAAAGATTCTGTCTTTCAAAATATAATGAATAGTGGATATCACAGCTATTCCTTTGAAAAGAAAACCGTTATGCAGGAAAACAATTATTCCTCAATATGCTTTATGAATAAAATGCTAAAAAAGGATTATTTATTAGAAATATCTAAGAAATTATTTATGGATAAGGCATATGGGAATGTCATAAGAATTAAAGGCTTTTTTATGGAAGCCGATTCTTGGTATTTAATGAATTTAACAAAGGATTCCTTTGATGTTTCCCCTATTGCAGCAGGACAGGATGTCATTATTGTCATAGGAGAAAATTTATTAGAGGATAAGATTAAAGAAGTAATTGAAAAGTAAATAGAAGGGAGAAAATGTATGCTGTTCAATAGACATATGTTTAAGTATTACATGAAGTATTCCTGGTTGTACCTACTTGGTATAGCTGCACTTATTGCAGTAGATTATGTACAGCTATGGATTCCAGAATTCTTAGGTGATATTGTAAACATTATCAAAGACAAGCCTTTGGATGCAGAAGCCCAAATGCAGCACATTCTAATAATGCTTTTAGTTGTTGCTGTCGTAATGTTTGGCGGTAGAATGCTTTGGCGTTTTACATTATTTAATGCATCTGGTCGTGTTGAGGCAGGACTTAGGCATGAAATGTTTTTGAAAAGTGAACGCTTGAGTCAAAAGTACTACCATGAAAACAAGGTAGGCTCTATTATGAGCTGGTTTACAACAGACCTTGAAACCATAGAGGAATATGCAGGCTTTGGTGTAGTTACTATCGTCGATGCATTTTTCTTGGGTATATTAGTAATTGTAAAAATGATTCAGCTAGATTGGGCACTTTCCATCTTAGCATTCATACCTATGGTATTAATTATTTTATGGGGATTCCTAATTGAAAAGTTTATGTCTAAGCTTTGGCTTGAAAGACAGGAAAATTATGATGAGCTATATGATTTTTCACAGGAAAACTTTACAGGTATCCGTGTCATTAAAGCTTTCGTAAAGGAAACTGCAAATCTTCATGCATTCGCAAAAATTGCAAGAAAGAATCAATTAAAGAATGTTTCCTTCGCAAGAATTAGTGTTATATTTGATGTTTTAATTGAATTAATTATTGCTGCTATAGCCGCTATGGTCTTAGGAGTAGGCGGATATGCCGTATATGCAACCATCACAGGTGAATATATGGTTATATTTGGCCATGCAGTAGAAATTAATGCAGGTGGTCTTGTAACCTTCTTTGGTTATTTTGATACACTTATTTGGCCTATGATTGCTATGGGTCAAATTGTTTCCATGAGAAGCCGTGCTAAGGCTTCCTTAAAGAGAGTTGCAGGCTTCTTAGATGCAGAGGAGGATGTAAAAAATCCAGAGAATGCATATGTGCTTGAGAATGTTTCTGGTAAAATTACATTTAACCATTTTTCATTCTCCTATCCAGATGCTCCTGTTGAGGTGAAATCCCTAAAGGATGTAACCTTTGAAATTGAAGCAGGAGAAACCATTGGTGTTGTTGGTAAAATTGGTTGTGGTAAAACAACCCTAGTAAATTCCTTACTTCGTTTATATAACGTAGATAAGGGCTCTATATTAATTGATGGTCATGATATTATGGATTGTGATATTACTTCCATAAGAAATGCTATCGCATATGTTCCACAGGATAATTTCTTATTCAGTGATAAGATTTATAATAATATTGCATTCTCCGATAGAAAGAAGGATCCTATTTCTATTCAAAATGCCGCAATATTTGCTGATGTACATGACAATATTGCTGCATTTAAGCAAGGATATGATACGGTATCTGGAGAAAGAGGTGTTACACTATCTGGTGGACAAAAACAAAGAATTTCCATTGCGAGAGCCTATATTAAGGAATCTCCAATTATGATTATGGATGATTCTGTTTCTGCAGTAGATGTAAAGACAGAGGAAACCATTTTAAGAAATATAAGAGAAAAGAGAAAGGGTAAGACAACCATTGTTATCGCATCCCGTGTATCTACTGTATCTAAGCTAAATCGTATTCTAGTATTAAATGATGGTATGGTTGAAGCATTTGATACTCCAGAAAATTTATTAAAGGTATCACCTACATACCAAAGAATGGTATACCTTCAAGAACTTGAAAAAGAAGTTGAAGGAGGTGCAATGTAATGGAAGACGAATTAAACCGTTTAAAGGGCGACCATAAAATGAGCGTAAGAGAGATTTTATCTCGTACGATGCAATATGTTAAGCCTGAATTATTATCCTTCATTTTAGCTTTAGTATTACTTGCAATAAATGTTGCACTAGATATTACACTTCCCATTCTAACAGGTAAAATTACAGATTCCCTAGAAGGCTTTGAAACCTTATTTGGTAATTCCCAATTAAGCTATGATAATTATAGAACTGTATTAATTTTATCTATTGTTTATTTTGTAATTGCATTAGTAAATATGGCATTTATTTATATTGAATCTATGCTATTACAAAAGGCTGGTCAAAGAATTATTTATAGATTGAGAATGGATGTATTTACTCATATTCAAAATATGAGTCAAAATCAGTTCAATGAAATGCCCGTTGGCTCCTTAGTTACAAGAGTATGTAATTATACACAATCCATGAGTGATTTATTCACAAATGTAATTGTTAATGTAATTAAGAATGTATTATATGTTGTAACTGTTTATGCTGTAATGTTCTTCTATAGCTGGAAGCTATCCTTAATTATGGCAGTTCCTGTTGTAATTGTTGCTATATCATCCTTTATCTTCTCAAGAATTGTTCATAAGATATTTACTAAGGAAAGAAAAACTATTTCTGATATGAATACATATCTTAATGAGAATCTATCTGGTATGAAGATTACCCAAATCTTTAACCAGCAGCGCTATAAGGATTCTGAATTCATTGAAAAGAATGATAATGTACGTAAGGCAAGATTCCAAGTTATTCTATGCTTTGGTATTTATAGACCATTCATTACCTTAATTTATATTTCATCTGTTGCAGTTAATTTCTATTTTGGTTGGATTTTTGCAATGAGTGCTGGTGATATTGTTGCATATTATCAGCTAATCTCTAGATTCTTTAACCCAATTCAGAATTTAGCTGACCAATTAAATAATTTACAAAAGGCATTTACTGCATCCGAAAGATTATTTAATTTAATGGATGTAAAGCCAGATGTATTAGATAGCGAGGATGCTATTGAAATTGATCATTTCGAGGGTAAAATTGAATTTAAGAATGTTTGGTTTGCCTATGAGGATGAGGATTGGATTTTAAGAGATGTATCCTTTACTATCCTACCTAAGCAAACGGTAGCCTTTGTTGGTGCAACCGGTGCAGGTAAAACAACCATTCTATCCTTAATTGTTAGAAATTATGAGATTCAAAAGGGTCAAATCTTAATTGATGATATTGATATTACGCATATTAAGATAGAATCCTTAAGAGCAAAGATTGGTCAAATGCTTCAGGATGTATTCCTATTTAGTGGTTCTATAAGAGATAATATTACTCTTCATGATACAAAATATCATGATGATGAAATTATGAGAGTTTGTGAATATGTTAATGCAGATTCCTTCATCAAGAAGCTTCCAAAGGGTCTAGATGAGGAGGTTATTGAGCGTGGTGAAAACTTTAGCCAAGGACAGCGTCAGCTATTATCCTTTGCAAGAACAGTTTTAGCTGATCCACAAATTCTAATCCTAGATGAGGCTACAGCAAATATTGATACAGAAACAGAAGTATTAATTCAGGAATCCTTAGAAAAGATTAAGAATATTGGTACAATGCTTGTCGTTGCACATAGATTATCTACTATCCAGCATGCGGACCAAATTATGGTACTACAGAAGGGTGAAATTCTAGAGCATGGTAATCACCAGGAGCTTTTAGCTAAGCATGGCTATTACTATAAGCTTTATAAGCTTCAATTTGAAGGCAAGAATTAATCATAAAGAGATACTTTCGGGTATCTCTTTTTCTTTATTTCTTATATAATATATGTGGTGGTGATTGAATTGGAAATGCCAAAATATGAGCTTAGAGATTATATTGAATTTAAAATGAAGGATGATAATATCTATAGAGGTAATGTTTTTGCGATTGACCAAGACCACTTAGGCTTTTTCTATGATGTAACAAGCATTATCGATGATGAGAAGGTCATCATAAAGGATGTTAGAGAAGAGAATGTTATAAGAAAATATGTAGAAACGGTATTATGCTATATAGAAAGAAATAATAAGTATTTAATGCTCTTAAGAAATAAAAGAAAAAATGATTTAAATGAAGGAAAATGGCTTGGAATTGGTGGCCATATAGAATATAATGAGGAGCCTGATGATGCATTAATAAGAGAGGTTAAGGAAGAAACTGGTATAAGATTATTAGATTATACAAAGCGAGGCTTAATCTATTTTATTAATGATGATTACACAGAGCTTATGCATCTATATACCTCAAATCAATTTGAGGGGTTCATAACTCCATCGGATGAGGGAAGCCTATCTTGGATAGATAAGGATAAAATCTTTGATTTAAATCTATGGGATGGAGATAGAGTATTCCTAAAGGAAATGATGGAGGGTGACTCTTATTTTGAAATGGAGCTATATTATCAAAAGAATATATTTAAAGGAAGTAAAAAGCTATGACCTATTTAGAGTTTATGAAATTAAAGGAAAATGAAGCATTAGAGAATAACAAAGAGGATTCTGCAGTAGTATTACTATTAGAGCATATTTGTAATTTAGAAACGAATGCTTTATTTATGAAAAGAGGAGAAGAAATTGAAGAGGAATATGTAAATAAATTCAATGAAATCTTTGATAAGTATTTACATGAAAA
Organism: Acholeplasmatales bacterium; assembly: GCA_017388605.1. The sequence goes on from JAFPIE010000046.1 coordinate 6,790, forward strand.
TAAGCCTATTCAATATTTAATTGGAACATCCTGCTTCTATGGATATGATTTCATTGTGAATGAGAATGTATTAATTCCTAGATTTGAAACAGAGGAATTAGTAGAAAACATATTATATAAATATGATGAGCATTTTGGGGGTAAGAAGGTTGAGGTATGTGATTTAGCAACTGGCTCTGGCTGTATTGCGATTACTTTAGCAAAGGAAGAGCCTAATATGCATGTTGTTGCAACAGATATATCAAAGGAAGCCTTAGAGGTTGCGAAATTAAACAATCAGAAATTTGATGCAAATGTAAAATTTTTACAAGGAGATATGCTTACTCCTTTAAAGGGTAAGAAATTTGATATTTTCGTATCGAATCCTCCATATATTCCAGAAAATGAGGATGTGGATTCCTTAGTTAAGGATAATGAGCCTAATTTAGCTTTATTTGGTGGAGATGATGGAATGAAATTCTATCGTATTATTTTACAAGGCCTTCGTCCATTATTAAATAAGAAGGCACTTGTTGCCTTTGAGCATGGCTATGATAAAAAGGAAGAAATGCTTGCCTTATGTAAAAAGTATTTCCCTGAATGTAAGGCAGAATGCATAAAGGATTTAGAAGGAAAGGATCGAATGACATTTATCTATGTCGGTGATTTTACATGGCAGGAAGAGTAATTATATTCCCAACAGATACAGTATATGGTATTGGAACTAGGATAAAGGATATAGAGGGAATAGAAAGAATATATAAGATTAAGCATAGACCAAAGGAAAAGCCTTTGGCTTGCTTATGTGCAAATCTAGAGCAAATTGAAGAGATTGCTATCGTAGATGAAATCTCTAAAGCTTTAATTCAAAAATTCTTACCTGGTGGATTTACATTAATCCTAAATAGTAAGAAGGATATTATAGATACCATTGGCTATAAAACCATTGGTGTTCGTATTCCAAATCATGAGCTTGCGCTAAAGATATTATTAGAAAATGGTCCAATGCTTACAACAAGTGTAAATGAATCTGGTATGGTTCCTTTAAATGAATATGATGAAATTGTAAAGGAATATAGTGGATTAGTAGATCAAATCTATGATACAACTACAGAATCTATGAATAAGCCATCAACTGTAGTTTTAGTCGATAATAATGAAGTAAAGATTCTTAGAGAAGGTCCAATTAAAAAGGAAGAAATCGAACAATTTTTAAAGAGTATTTCAAAATAAAAAAAGACAAAAATAGATAAAAATATTTGGTTTAAAATTGCCTGAAAATATTGGGCAATTTTTTTCTTTAAAAAAAGATAAAATAGTTGTTGACACTGTAAGTGGCAAGTGATATAATGAACAAGGCTTCGCAAAATCTGAGAGGCCAAAACTTAGGTCTTTGAAAACTATATATGACGAACTAAAACGTGTAGAATAAACGAACAAGCA
>JAFPIE010000047.1 GCA_017388605.1 Acholeplasmatales bacterium
GTCTGCCGCATGCTCACTGTCATTAAATACATATGACGCTGTTAAATAAATAGGAACTGCTCTAGCTCCAGTTGCAGGATCTGGATTTTCTTGTCCTGCATGTAATTGTAAAGTTTCAAATTTATAATTATTACTCATTTTATCTCTCCTATAGTTATTCTAAATATTTTTTTCTTCTAACTTGGAGCCACACATGAAATTATGACTCCTTTTCTTATTCATTTTTCCTAAGCACATACATCGAATGTCTTTTCTAATCATAATTTCACTCCTTTTCTACTATTCCTATATATTTACTAGGATAACTATATTATACATCGATTTTTCTATTTGTAAATACCTAATTTAAAAAAAATAAAAGCCTAGATTTCTAGGCTCATCTTAAATACTATAATCATTTCCCATTTTATTTTTTTCTCTATCCACCAAATCCTCTAAAGAAATACCTTCTGTATACTTCTTAATTACCTCATAATATCCCTTCCAATAATCAATAGTTGTGCAGCCTTCAACCCTAGGACAAATATTTACCTCTGTTTGAAGACAAGCAACGGGAGCTAAGGTTCCTTCTGCGGCAGATAATATTTCAAAGGTGTTATAGCTCTTAATATCCTTTGTTAATATATATCCTCCTGTATTACCTCTAACACTAATCAATAATTTACTTTTAACTAATAAGGATACAACCTGCTCTAAATATTTTATAGAAATATCCTGTCTTTTGGATACATCCTTTAGTGAAACAGGCTTACCATTTGAATATGTAGCTATATCAATCATTAATCTTAAGGCGTATCTACCTTTTGTTGAAATCATATTATCCCTCTGTTCCTAGTAATTTACTATAGTATTATAACATTATCTTTTTTTAATTTAAAGTAGAAAAAAAGAAAGGCCAAAAGGCCATTCTTCTAAAGCATCTTTAAATTATAATCAGGTATACAGCTTGTTGCTAAAGCAATTGGCATTAGCATTCACAAAGAAATTCCATTTTTTAAGCATCGTTTTATTAAGCCAATTTACCGCTTAGATATTCAAAATCATAAAAATGATTAATCGATTTACCTTCTGGTGTTACCTCTATTAAGGCTAAATCGACAGGAACGCCACCATCAATATTGTTTCCTTGCGAATTAGATAAGCATAGATATGAGGATCTTGCATAGGTAAAGCCATCTAGGGTAGACCCTAACATAATGGCACAAGAACCGCCACCGCTTTGTTCACCAATAATCTTAAATCCTTTTTCCTTTAAAATGGATGGTAACAAATTACCACAGGAGAAGGAACAACTTGATGTTAAAATAGAAATATTTAATGCCTTAAATTTTTCACATTCTAAGCTATCCTTATTGTCGATAACTCCATCAAGATTTATATCGACATACATTTTTTCTTCTTCTCTTGTTTTTTCAGCAACATTATTACGTGAAAAAACTACCTCAGGCGATGTCAATAGTGCAAAAACACCCATTAACGCAGCAGAATCTCCACCACCTTTTGTTGATAAATCAATGACAACATTCTCAGTGCCGTTATCTAAAGATTCATATAGTTTAGATCTAACATAAGCAAAGGAATCATTTACTGGAATCACACCTTCACCATTCTTTTCATAAGAAGAATAATAATTATCCCAGCCTTGATAGTTTACCTCAAAGGAATCAAAGCCAATAAAGCTTATTTTCGTTGCATCATCATGCTTATAATAGTAGCCTTCTGCATCCTCACCAAAGCTAGATTGTCTACGCTCCAAAAGATTTTCCTTCTTCATTTCAGCTGCAATCATGCTAAATACGCCCTTGTTCGTCAAATCCTGTAATTCAGGTTCAGATTGAATTCTTGACTTTAAGCTATCATCAACCATAACCTTTGATATTGCAAATAATGATGTATGTCCTCCATCGGACAATCCACAAAATAGACCATATACACCAAGTAAATAATCTATTCTATCCTTAGATAACAATAATTCTTTTACCCTTGGATAATACTTTTCTAATGTACCATTTAAACCTATAGATAATATATTGTTATCTATAAAAGCCATTTGCTCTGTATATCCTCTTAACTGATCAATTTCAAAGCATAGCATATTATAGCTCATTTGTATTAAATCTTCTTTTCTTTCTGTATTTGAATAAATGATCTCGCCATAGCTATCCCCATAATAATCATCAAGCTTTGCTACACCATCCATTTGACCGATAGCATCAAATTCATATATATCCTTTTCATTATAGCTTAGGCAATATGCTGAAGTACCACTTGTGACATTTGCAATAAATTGGAATGGTACATAAGCCTCACCCTCTTCACCATATATCTCAATTCCATAATTCTTTAATGATGCAAAAAATGGTCTAGCTGTTGTACTTGAGTAATCCTTTTTTAAAACAAAGCTTCTTGTGTTTTCCGAAATAAAATCAGGATGAATTCCTAATTTATCAATTCCTAAAATCTCTATTGTATCTTGATTTGTATCCAATGTAATATAGCATACATCTCTTTTAAATGTATAAAGATTTCCTACTTGCTCAACTTTATAATCGGTCTTATAAAAGGTCTTATAAAAATCCTTTACACCAATGTATGGCACATTTGGTGTATTCTCATAAAATCTCAAAGAAATTTGTTTTTCAGGCTTGTTTTTTTCTCTATAAAAATTGACTGTTTTTACGTTAAATTCATCCTTTGCAGGTGAACTCGTAGTTGTTTCTAGTGTAGTAGTAGTTGCAGTATTCCCATTACCGCTACAAGAGGTAACTACAAATGCACCAACGGCCATAAAAACGAATCCAAATGCTTTAATCTTCTTCATATTCATCCTCCTATTTTTCAAAGCGATAAAGCTCGCTATCGCCCCAATAATACTGCAGCATATATTCTCCATGATAGGCATTCTTA
>JAFPIE010000048.1 GCA_017388605.1 Acholeplasmatales bacterium
AAATCCTCTGTATCTGCTAAGAATAAGGAAAGGATATTAATTTTATGCTCACCTAATATTCTTAAAATATTATGAACATTTCCTTTATCGTTTTGAGTATAAATAGCTAATTGATTAACGATCATAATGGCCTCCTTAAATCTTTCTATTATCTATTGTACGCTTTGTCTTTCCATCGGATAGAGGAATCTCACCTGGGGAGCAGAAGGTGATCTTTGGTGCGATACCAATCGCACTAGTAACCTCATGCTCAACAAGCTTTTTAAGCTTTTCAATATTCTTAATGGTATCTGTAAAATATGCTGGATTTAATTCTACTTTAATTTCTAAGGAATCTAATAGGCCTGTACGCTCAACAACAAGTAGGTAGTGTGCACCATTTAATTCCTTAATCTTAGTTAAGGTATGCTCGATTTGGCTTGGGAATACATTGACACCTCTAATGATTAGCATATCATCGCTTCTAGCCTTAACTCTATCCATACGAACAAGTGTTCTACCACAAATAGGGCATTTTCCATGATATAAGGAGCATAAATCTCTTGTTCTATAACGAATAAGAGGAACACCCTCTTTTCTTAAGGTTGTGAAAACAAGCTCACCCTCAACTCCATCAGGTAAAACCTCTAGAGTTTCTGGGTCAATAATTTCAGGAAAGAAGAAGTCCTCATTTACGTGTAAGTATTTACCACCACAGTTCATAGATACACCAGGACCTGAGATTTCCGATAATCCATAAATATCATAGGCCTTAATATGAAGCTTTTCTTCGATTTGCTCCTTCATGCCCTCACTCCAAGGCTCAGCGCCAAAAATACCAACGCGAAGGGAAAAATCTTCAATGGTATATTCCTCTGATTTTTCAATGGCCTCAGCAAGCACTAAAGCATAGGATGGGGTACAGCATAATACGGTAGCCTTAAAATCCTTAAGTAGCTGAAGCTGACGGTTTGTATTACCTGTAGAGCAAGGTACAACTGCACAGCCTAATGCCTCAGCACCATAATGTGCACCAAGTCCACCAGTGAATAAGCCATATCCATAGGAGATATGTACAATATCACTTTTCGTAACACCTGCGAAGGTTAAGGATCTTTTAAATGCTTCGCTCCAATCCTCTAAATCTCTTTTGGTATAGCCCATAGTGGTAAGCTTACCTGTTGTACCACTAGAGGCATGAATTCTTACAATATTATCCATGCTTGTAGCGAAGAAGCCATAAGGATAATTTTCTCTTAGGTCATGCTTCGTTGTAAATGGTAGCTTTACGATATCCTTAATGGATTGAATATCTTCAGGCTTAATATTTGCCTCATCCATTTTTTCTCTATAAGGCTTTTGATTTTGATAAACATATTTAATTTGTTCTATTAATCGTTCGCTTTGGATTTTTTCCAAGGCTTCTTTTTCCATACATTCAATCTTTTCCATAAATAATCCCTTTAAAATTCAATATTTTTATACATTATATATTAGATATTCAAAAATGTATATAAACATTTGCAATAAGTTTTTTGAATTTTTTTGAATTTGTTTAATAATTTTCTTGAATTTTTTTGAATTTGTTATATAATGAAGGTACAAGAGGTGATGATATGCTAGAATTTTTTGATGTAGACAGCAAGATTGGCTATGCATCAATCTATGAAAATCATATTACCTTTAATAAAGAATTACTAAAATATTTTAGTGATGCTTACAGGGTAAGAGTCGGGATTGATGTAGAAGAAGAAAAAATCTTTGTATTTTTAGTTGATAAGGATTATGCATTATCTGGTGAAATAAATGAAAGCTCACTTTTAAAGATTTCATTATCAAAAAGCTATGCTAGAATAAGCTCAAGAGCTTTAGTGGAGTATATCCTAAAGGCATTCTCCTTAACCTTACAGCCAGGTGGAGCCTTAAAGCTTAAGGCATCCTATGATGAAAAAAAGAAGGCTATAGCGATTTTTGTGGGAGGTGAAAAGGTATGTTCTTAGATTTTTTGACAGAAATTGAAAATTATACCATTTGGATTTGGCTTGGAGTATTCGTTTTAACCGTAATACTTGAGGCCTCTACCCAGGATTTTGTTTCCATTTGGTTTGCGGTTGGTGCGCTTGTTGCGATTGCAATTTCCTACTCTGCACCATTCTGGGTTGAATTAATTGTGTTCGTTGTCATTTCTGCAATGGCCTTAATATTTACAAGACCATTAGTAAAAAAGCTTATGGATAGAACCGTAAGAAAAACGAATTCGGATGAATTTGTTGGTAAAAGAGTTAAGGTTGAAAAGGAAATCACAAAGTACGATGGTGGCTTAGTAAAGCTAAATGGTATTGTATATAGTGCAATATTAATGGAGGAGGAAGAGGAAACGATTCCTTTAGATAGTATAGTAGAGGTGGTTTCATTAAAAGGAAACCGTGTTGTTGTAAAACTAATTGAAAAGAACGAAAGCGAGGAATAGTTTATGTTTTTAGATGTTAATCCAGGAGTTATTGTTGCAATTATTATTTCTGTAATTGCAGTCATTATTTTAATTTATTTAATTACATTAATTCGTATTGTAAGACAAACGAATAAATATGTTGTTGAGCGTTTAGGTGGATATCATGCAACTTGGGGTGTAGGCTTCCATTTCCTATGTCCATTTATTGATCGTGTTTCTTATGTTGTTTCTATGAAGGAGCAGGTAAAGGATTTTGATCCACAGCCTGTTATTACAAAGGATAACGTAACTATGCAAATTGATACCGTTGTATTCTTCCAGGTTACTGACCCTAAGCTATATGCTTATGGTGTTGAAAATCCTATTGCCGCAATCGAAAACCTAAGTGCGACAACTCTACGTAATATCATTGGTGAGCTTGACCTTGATGAAACCTTAACATCAAGAGATATCATCAATACAAAGATGAGAAGCATTCTAGATGAGGCAACAGACCCATGGGGAATTAAGGTGAACCGTGTTGAGGTTAAAAACATTCTACCTCCAAAGGATATTCGTGATGCCATGGAGCGCCAGATGAGAGCTGAGCGTGAAAGAAGAGAAAAAATCTTACTTGCTGAAGGTGAAAAGAAGAGCCAAATCCTACTTGCTGAAGGTCAAAAGGAATCCCAGATTCTAAAGGCAGATGCTGAAAAGGAAGCTATGATTTTAAAGGCTACAGGTCAAGCAGAATCTATTTTAAGAGTAAAAGAGGCTGAGGCTCAGGGTATTAAGTTAATTCGTGAAGCAGAGGCAGAGGGTTTAAAATCCTTAAATTCTGCAAATGTTACAAATGAGGTATTAACATTAAAGAGCTATGAGGCTGTAAGAGATTTAGCTAATGGTCAGGCAACAAAGATTATTGTTCCATCTGAGCTTCAAAATCTTGCAACTGCTGCAACAACAATTTCTGAAATTGTGAAAAAGCCAGAAAAGAAGTAATAGGAGCACACATATGTGTGCTTTTTCTTTCGTATACTAAAACTAGGAGTTTAATCTCTTAGTTTTTTTATTTCTAATAGTATTGTCGAATGATAAGAAATCTTTAGTAATGTTAATCATAAGCGCCTCGCTGATATTATAAAAAGAAAAGAGGTCTAAGGCCTCGTAGGTGAAAAATAAATTCATTTCGTTTTCACTTTTATTCTCTATTCAATAACTTTGTGATATAATAATTATAAATTTTTAAAACAAGGAGAAAAAAATGAAAAAGAAATTAATTGGTGGAGTAATTTTGGCCTCTGTAGCATTTATGCTTGCATCATGTGATTTTTCTTCAGATGTAACTAACAGTAATGTTGATATTACCCCAACAACTGAAGTAGAACAAAATGATGAAAGATATAAGATTTACTTATTAGCTTTAGGCCAAGGATATACTGGTACATACCAAGAATGGTTAGATTCCATTAAGGGTGCTAGTATTTCTTTACAAGTTGCAAATGGATACATTCAAATGAAGTATTCAAATGAAACAGAATGGATTAACCTAATCTCTATTGATGATCTTAAAGGTGAAGCTGGACTTAATGGTAAAACAACAGAGCTTAAGGTAGCGGATGGTTTTATTCAGTGGAAATATGAAGATGAAGGTTCAAATTCATGGCGTAACTTGATTTCTTTATCTGCACTTACTGGTAGTGAAGGAAAAGCTGGTAAAGAAATTGAATTATCTGTAAACGATGAATATATTTTGTGGAAATATTCTGGCGATAATGTTTGGAATAATTTGATTTCATTATCCACAATCACTGGTAAAGATGGAAAACCTGGAAAAGAAGTTGAATTATCTGTAAATGATGAATATATCATTTGGAGATATAAAGATACAGATGAATGGTTTGAATTAGTAGAATTAGAATCAATTAAAGGAAAGACTGGAGTAGGTATTTCTTTGGTTGAAATCAATTCCGAAGGTGAATTAGTTCTAACATATAGTGATGGTTCTACAGTAAATGCTGGAAAAGTAAAAGCGGATACTGAATTCAATCATACTTATACTGTTACTTTTGATATCGATAATGGCGGTGAAGTATTCACTCAAGTTGTACCTTGGGGTGGCGGACCACAAGAACCAGTAATCAAAAGAGAAGGATATTTCTTTGATGGATGGTATATAGGAACAAGAAAATGGGATTTCTATACGAATTATTATCCATATGATATGACATTAACTGGTAGATACATTCCTATGGATTTTAGAATATTCTTTCATAAAAATGGCGGAACTTTAGATGAACAATATGTACACGTTTATTATGATAAGGAATACACATTACCTACACCAACAAAGGCTGGATATAGCTTTGCTGGATGGTACGATGAAAATGGTAATAAAGTAGAAGATGGTATTTATAAGATTGAAAACAATTTAGATGTATATGCAAGATGGGAAGCTGACCATTTAGTTACTGCAACATTTAATCCAAATGGTGGAGAATTAGAAAATCTTACCGAAGAAGTAGCTTCTCTTTCATATTATGTAGCTCCAAAGCCAACTTATGAAGGATATGCATTCCTTGGTTGGAAAGATTCCAATGGTAATATATTCAAAGAAGGTTATTTTGAATATACAGACGATGTATCTTTTACTGCAGTATGGGGTGAGTCTTTTGATGGTATTGAAGATAAAACAATTACGTTTTATGTACCAACACCAGAATTATCGAGTGTCACTTATACTCAAATGATGAGATATTTTGAATCTATTGGTGCTGAATTTGATGATTATACTACCCATATTGAATTTTATGATAATTTTTCTGATAATGAATTAGGTGATATCTTTGTAATTAATCAAGATCAGTTAGATTCTATTGTTAAAAAAGGCTATGCTACTGAAATCCCTTCAAATAATGCTAATGTAATTAGAGAAAATAATCCTGCTAATTGTGTAGATCATGTAACTGTTAGTGATAAAATCTATGCATATCCATTTTCAACATTAACAGGCTTAGAGATGTATTACGACACAAGAGTATTTGATGGAGTGGACATGAATTCTTTTGAAGCGATTATTCAAAGATGTGAAGGCGCAAATAGAACATTTGGTTATGATTTAAATAATATTTGGTATAGTGCAGGTTTCTTCTTTGGAACTGGTTGTAAATCCGAATGGTATATAAATAGTAATGGTGAATTTGTTGATTTAGATGATACATTCAATTCCGAACAAGGAAAAGTCGCTTTAAGCGGTATGTATAAGCTATTGAATAGTAGTTGTTGGTCTTCATCTTCTAATGCATATATATTTGATGATGAAGAACGTGGTGCTGTTCTTATAAGTGGACCATGGAATGAAAATGAAGTTAAAGCAAGACTTGGAGAATATTATGCAGTATGTAAATTACCAAGCTTTGTTGGTAGCGATGGAAATTCATATCAAATTGGCTCATATACGGCCGGAAGAATTATGTGCGTTAAACCACAAACTGATGCATTAAAAGAAAAATTATTAAACAATTTAGCAGCTTATTTATCTTCTCCAGAATGTCAACTTGAAAGATATGAAGAACTAGGAATTGATTGGCTTCCTACATATAAGGATGCAGCTTCAAGTGAAGTTTTAGAGAATAATGAAGTTGCACAAGCATTGTTTGCTCAAAATCAATATGCAGTATCTCAAGGATATATTTATAGTCCTTGGTGGACAATCGGTAATCAACTTGCAGAAAAGGTAAGATTCTCGGATGGTTCAAATGATGCGTTTGCAGGAATATTAAATGATTATATGAATTCAATCTATGAAAGTATTGAATTCAGACCAGCTTTCTATGGCCAGTGGCAGGATTTCTCTACAGAAGATCAAACTGCTAACATGGTTAAAAATGATAATGGAGAATATGAAGTAACAATTACAATTTCAGAAGATGATTATAAATATGGTAAGATTTACCAAAGAGGCTCAAATACTGTAGCATTTGCAGATTATACAAATGTTGATGAAGCTTCAAAGACATATTTGAATTTGGAAATTTGTGATGTCGATAACATTAATTATTTCATTACATTTAAAGAAGCTGGAACATATACAATAACTTATGATAGAATTACAAATGTAGTTCATATTACAAAAGAAGCTTAATAAAGAATGAGAGGAAATTCGTTTTGGATTTCCTCTTTCTTATTTTATAGACAAAAACAGTCGTTTTTGCTATAATTCAATCAATGTGAGGCAGAGTTATGAGTTTCAATTCGATTGAATTTTTAATCTTTTTACCAATAGTGTTTATACTTTATTTTATATTTCCTAAGAAATATAGATATTTTATACTATTGATTGCATCCTATGTATTCTATATGTGGTGGAATTGGCAATTAGTCTTTTTAATTCTAGCTACAACTATAGTTTCCTATCTTGCAGGTATAGGTATAAAAAGAGGGAGAAGAATTGCCATTAAAAGGCTATTATTGATTCTATCCATATCTGTATCCTTAGGAATTTTAATTTTCTTTAAATATGCTAATTTTATTATAGAAAGCTTCTGTATGGGAATTAATTCCTTAGGTGGAGGATTAACCTTCGATGCTATAAATATCATATTACCTGTAGGTATATCCTTTTATACCTTCCAAACTCTATCCTATGTTATTGATATTTATAAAGGAAAAATAGATGCGGAAAGAAATCCATTTTATTATGCTTTATATGTGTCCTTTTTCCCACAGCTTGTGGCTGGACCTATTGAAAGAAGTGAGAATCTATTACCACAGCTTAAAAATCAAGAAGGTATAAAATATGAAAATCTATCCATAGGCTTAAAGCAAATGCTTGTAGGCTTTATTAAAAAAATTGCAATTGCGGATATGATAGCCGTCTATGTAAATAATATATTTAATCATATCGATCAAGCGAGTGGACTATTAGTCTTATTTGGTGCCATATTATTCTCTATTCAAATCCTATGTGATTTTTCTGGCTATAGCGATATAGCTATAGGCTGTGCAAAATGCTTTAATATCAATTTATCAAAGAATTTTGATAAGCCATATTCTGCCATATCGATTAAGGATTTTTGGAATCGCTGGCATATTACATTATCTACATGGTTTAGAGATTATGTATATTTCCCACTCGGAGGATCTAGAGTTAAAAAATTTAGATTCTTCCTTAATATTTTAATTGTATTCCTATTATCTGGAATATGGCATGGAGCTGCCTGGACCTTTATTATTTGGGGAGCCATGCATGGAATTATGCGAATTATTGGCTCTATTACAGAACCATTAAGATTGAAGTTCTATGAAAAAAGAGGAATTGATAGAGATTCCTTAGGAATAAGAATATTAAGAATATCGATTACCTATATTCTAGTTACCTTCACATGGATTGCTTTCCGCTCAAATAGCTTAAGTGAAATG
>JAFPIE010000049.1 GCA_017388605.1 Acholeplasmatales bacterium
ATACTTTCTATAACAGATATTGCATCCCATGAAAAGATTAAAAGGCCTATAGATCCAACAAAGTTAGGCTATACCTTTGGTGGATGGTATATAGATTCTTTAACTACATCACCATATGATTTTGAAACTGGAGTTACTGGAAATATTACCTTATATGCAAAATGGATTCCTAATACATATATCGTTACATTTAATTCGAATGGTGGAAGTTCAGTTTCACAGCAAAACATCAAGCATGGCTTTAAGGCAGAAACACCTCAGGTTCCAACAAAGGATGGTTATCAATTTGTATGCTGGAGATTAGAGGGTTCTGATGATACCTTTGATTTTAATACAGCTATAACCTCAAATATTACCCTAGTAGCTGTATGGGCTGAGATTGCAAGAGAAAAAAGAGTAGTAACATTAGAGGCAAATGGTGGAGTTATAGAATTTTCAAGTATTAGTGTTGATTACGATACCAAAATAAGTCTTGATTCTATGCCTTCAATAGAAAAGGAAGGATATAAATTTGAGGGTTGGTATAGCAATCAAGAATTAAGCACAAAATTTGATTTCAATACATCCATAAAGACAAATATCACATTATATGCAAAGTGGACTATTAATACATACGCAATTACATTTAATTCGAATGAAGGAACAGCAGTAGATCCTCAAACAGTGAATTATAATGGATTCGTTACCTATCCTTCAAACCCTACAAGGGAGGGATATCAATTCCAAGGCTGGTATTCAGATACCAAGATGCTGGTAGAATACGATTTTGCAACACCAGTAACCACAAGCTTTACCTTATATGCAAAATGGACCTTAGTTGCTCATGATAAATATAGCGTTAGCTTTGAATCGAATGGTGGTACAGATGTAATCACTCAGACAAATATTGAGCATGGTGGATATGCAACACTTCCTACCGCTCCAACAAAGACAGGCTATACCTTTGGTGGATGGTATAAGGATTCGCTATTAGAAACACCATACGATTTTGCAACACCAGTAACCACAAGCTTTACCTTATATGCAAAATGGACCTTAGTTGCTCATGATAAATATAGCGTTAGCTTTGAATCCAATGGTGGTACAGATGTAATCACTCAGACAAATATTGAACATGGAGGATATGCAACACTTCCTACCGCTCCAACAAAGACGGGCTATACCTTTGGTGGATGGTATAAGGATTCACTATTAGAAACACCATACGATTTTGCAACACCAGTAACCTCAAGCTTTACATTATATGCAAAATGGAATGTAAGTAAATTTAATGTTACATTTAAAACATATGCTGGTGAGGTGTTATATGAAACGACAGTAGAATATAATCAGGATGCTACTTATGTAGGTGATACTCCATCAAAGACAGGCTTTACCTTTGATGGATGGGATAAGGCACTTACAGGTATTAAGGAAACTACCATTATTTATGCAAAATTCTCACACCCTATTTTGAACTTCTCAGATAATGAGCAAACAAAGATTTCAGGGGTAAAGGATAAGAGTATTACGAGTGTAACTATTCCAAATGGTATAGTAGAAATTGGAAATGGAGCATTTAGTGAATGCGAGGAATTAGAATCTATTGTCATTCCAAACACAGTTAAGGTAATTGGCGAAGAAGCATTCTTAGATTGCTATAAGCTATCTAGCATTACACTTCCAAATGAATTAGAAAAAATATCTGATTATGCCTTTAGCCGTTGTAGTGCTTTAACAGCAATAGATATTCCAAGTAGTGTAGGAAGCATAGGAGAAGGAGCATTTAGTGGATGTGAAAAGCTATCTAGCATTACACTTCCAGAGGGATTAACAGAAATTGCAGCATATCTATTTGAATCTTGTGTTTCATTATCACAATTCAATGTTCCAAGTGGAGTAACTAGGTTAGGATATTCCGCATTCTCTAATACTAGTATAGAGACATTTACAATCCCTAATTCCGTAACTGTAATAGATGAATCAGTATTCTATGGTTGTAAAGCATTAAAGAGTGTAAGTATTTCAACGAATATAGAAGAAATACCAAATAGTGCATTCTATGGCTGTAGTAGCTTAAATAATGTTACTATACCAAATTCTGTAACTACAATAGCTGGTAGCGCGTTCTATCAATGTAGTTCATTAGTAAATATTCATTTAAGTGATAATTTAACAAGCGTAGGCTCTCAAGCATTTTATATGTGTCCTATTAAATCCATTGTTTTACCAAGTAGCTTAGAAGAAATTGAATCTATGGCATTCTTTGCAAATTATTCACTACTTGAGGTTTATAATTTATCTTCCTTAGCTTTAACAATGAATACAACAGATAATGGATATGTAGCTAAATATGCAAAGGTAATTCATACAAGCTTAGATGATGAATCTATATATAAAACAATTGATGGATTTAATTTCGCTCATTTTGATGATAAATATTATCTTACAGGAGCTTTAAATATTACACCTATAATGACCTTCCCATCAAGCTTCCTTTGGGATGATGTGGAAATTACGGAATATGAAATCTATAAATCTGCCTTTGAAAACAATACAACGATTAAGGAAATTGTATTCAACACTGGATTAAAGGCGATTGGTCAAACCGCATTTAACGGTTGCTTGAATTTAAGAAGGGTAACATTACCTTCTGGACTTACAACGATTGGTAATCAAGCATTTAGCAGCTGTCCAGACTTATTAGAAATATATAATTTATCTTCCTTATCTTTAGTTAAAGGCTCTATAAACAATGGTTACATTGCTAAAAATGCGATTGTTATACATAGTTCATCAGATGCACAATCCGTTATAGTAAAGGATAGCCAAGGCTATGTATTTGCACATTACAATGATATGAATTATTTAATTTGCTACGAGGGTGATGAAGTAGAATTAACATTACCATCAAGCTTTATGTATAATGAAAATACAATTGATTCCTATGCAATTAATTCCTATGCATTCTATGACAGTAATATTAAGAAAATTACAATTCCAAGTAATGTAACGAAAATCTTACCAGGTGCTTTTAGGCTTTGTAGGAAATTAAAGGATATTGTAATTGCCCCAGGTGTAACAGAAATTGGTAGTTATGCATTCTATTCCTGCGGATTTGAAAGCATTGAAATACCAAACACAGTAACACAATTAGATGAAATTTTCCCTTGCTGCTATTCGTTAAAATCGGTTGTATTACCAAATACAATTACAGCAATTAATGAAAATGCATTCAGAGCATGCGATAGCTTAAGTAAGGTTTATTTCAAGGGGACAAAGGCAGAGTGGGATGCAATAGTGATCACTGAGTCTGGAAATTCTACATTAATTAGTGAAGCTACAACGAAGTACTTCTATAGTGAAACTGCCCCAACAGATGAAGGTAATTATTGGCATTATGTCGATGGAGTAATTACAATTTGGGAATAATGTAAAAAATAAATAGTAATATAGATTAAGCTACAATTCGTTTTTAAATTGTAGCTTTTTCTTTATTATGAAATAATAATATGTTAAAATTTAACATATATTGGAGATGATTATTATGAAGCCTATTATTGGTGTTTTACCCCTATACGATGAAGAATTAAATTCTATATGGATGTTACCTGGATATTTAGATGGAATTAAGGAGGCAGGAGGTATTCCTGTTATTTTGCCTTATGGTGCAACAAGGCCTGAGCTTGAGCAATTAAATGATATCGTCGATGGCTATTTGTTTACTGGAGGTAATGATATTAATCCAAGCCTTTACAAGGCTAAGATTAAGGATACCTGCGGTAAAATTAATTCAATCAGGGACGATATGGAAAAGAATGTATATGAAATTGCCAAAAATAGCGATAAGGCTATTTTAGGTATTTGTAGAGGAATTCAATTAATTAATGTGCTTGAGGGTGGATCCTTATATCAGGATTTAGATAGTGATCATCCATCTAAGGTTTCTCATAAAATGAAGGAAGACTATAATTTAGGATACCATTCGGTATATGTTTTTCATGATAGCCCATTAAGAGATTTAATAAAGACGGATTCCTTGATGGTAAATAGTATTCACCATCAGGCTGTAAGAAGAATCGCATCTAGTCTAAAGAGTATGGCTGTATCTGAGGATGGCTTAGTTGAGGCAATTTACCACCCTAAGATGAAGTTTTGTTGGGCTGTTCAGTGGCACCCAGAATATATGCTAAAGGATCCTGCATCTAAGTCCATTTTTAAAGCATTCGTGGATGCAGCTAAAATAAAATAAGGTGGTTTTTTATGGAAATATTAGTAGTAAATGATGATGGTGTTTTTGAGATTGGTATTAAAATACTTGCAGAAGCACTAAAGAAATATGGTAATGTTACGGTAGTTGCCCCAAACACAGGAAGAAGTGCAGCCTCCCATAGCCTACAAATTAGGCAGCAAATTCACTTTGTAGAGGTAGAGGCTATTGAGGGAATATTATGCTATGCATGCAGTGGCACTCCTGCCGATTGTGTAAGGCTATCTACAAGTGTACTTAAGAAGAAATTTGATGTTGTTTTTTCTGGAATTAATGATGGCTTAAACTGTGGTACAGATATCCTATATTCTGGTACAGTTGCAGCAGCTAAGGAGGGCGTGATTGAAGGTATTCCTGGAGTTGCTATATCTACAGATAGAGGATGTATGGAGCTTGCAAAAAGAGAGATTGATAGTGTATTAGAATATATTTTTAAGAATAAGCTATATTCCTTAGAATATGTTTTAAATGTGAATTTTCCTACAAAGAGATTTGATCATTCCTTAGGCTATAAGTTTTGTAGACAGGGCATTAAAAGCTTTAAAACAGAATTTATTATCAATAATAAGGGCTCCTATGATGAATGTGATGAAAAAATCACCTTTGATGATAATAAGGATACGGATGTCTATTTAGGCAGACATGGCTATACGACCTTTGTACCTGTTGGAATTGACCAAACGAATCATTTCTATTTAAAAAAATTAAAGGAATTAGGTATATGAAAATCTATTTGGTTGAATATGTAGATCTATCCTTCGTTTTAAATTTAAAGCAAAATCATGAAATTGTAGATAATATAAGTGATGCTGATATTGTTATTACAAGAAATCTTAAAATCGATAAGAGCTTTATAGATCAAGCAAAGAATTTAAAATGCATTGCCATTCATGGAACTGGTATATCGGAAGTAGATATAGAATATGCTAAAAAAAGAGGTATTGTAGTATTTAATGCACCATACCAAAATTATGAAAGTGTTGCTGAATTTAGTATTTTACTTGCACTAGAGGCCGCAAGAAAATATGGGAAAATGGAGCTATATAAAAAGCGTGCCTGTATTTTAGGCTATGGTCATATTGGTAAAAGATTAGAAGTAATGCTTGCAAATGCTTTTTCTATGGATGTTACGATTTATAAAAGAAATGATTTCTTTAAAGAAAAGGTAAAGGATTGCGATTTTATCTTTATTTGTATGAGCTTAAATAAGGATAATTATCATTTCTTTAACGAGGAAAGATTAAAAGAATTAAAGAAGAATTCTATTTTAATAAATACAGCAAGAGGTGCAATTGTAGATAGCGAATGTATTATAAAAGCACTAAGAGAAAATCATTTATTATGCTATGCAACGGATGTATTTGAGGATGAACCCTTAAAGATGGATAATCCTCTATTAAAAGAAAGAGTTATTGCATATCCTCATATTGCATCGAATACGAAGGAAGCATTAAAAAATATAGGAGATTTATTATATTTACAAATTAATCAATTTTTAAATAATGAAACCCCAAAGCATAGCTTATAGGAGGATGTATGGAATATTTTGAATTTAAGGATGGTATTAAATTATCCCGTTTAGGTATGGGAAATATGAGACTTCCTGTAAAGCCTAATAGTGAAGAAATTGACTATGAAAAAAGTCAAGAAATCATTGATTATGCCATGGCAAATGGCATAAATTATTATGATACTGCCTATGTATATTCTAAGGGTGAATCTGAAAGATTCTTAGGTGTTGCCATGAAAAAATATAAAAGGGAATCCTTTTATCTTGCAACGAAATGGCATTATGATGCAAACCCTAATTACAAGGAAGTATTTCATGAGCAATTAAAAAGATTACAAACGGATTATATAGATTTCTATTTAATCCACTGTCTTACAGATTCAAACATAGATAAATATATTGCAAGTGGTGGAATTGAATTCTTCATGGAAATGAAGAAAATAGGTAAAATTAAATACCTAGGCTTTTCCTCTCATGCAGGAGTAGAAACCCTAAGAAGATTTGCTGATTACACCAACTGGGATTTTGCTCAGCTTCAAATTAATTATTTCGATTGGATGTATTCTGATACTAAGGAAGAATATAAAATCCTAGAGGAGCGTGGCATTAAGACAGTTGTAATGGAGCCTGTAAGAGGTGGTAGGCTTGCAAGCTTAAATGAGGATGCAAGTAAGCTATTAAAGGCTTCTAAGCCAAACTTTAGCATTGCCTCTTGGGCTTTAAGATTTGTAAGAGGCTTAGATAATGTTGGTGTAATATTATCTGGTATGTCAAGCCTTGAGCAAATTATAGATAATGTAAATACATTTAATGATGATTACGAGCTTAATGATAAGGACAAGGAGGTTTTATTTAAAGCCTGTGATATTTTCCATAAATCCTTATTTATTCCTTGTACAGGCTGTAGATATTGTGTGGATGATTGCCCTATGGAAATTAATATTCCAGCTTATTTAAAGCTATTTAATGAATATAAAATTTCAGGCTATGATGCCCTAGAGGATAAGGATGAAATTAAAACAGTAGGTCATCCAAAGGATTGTATTTCCTGTCGTACCTGTATGGGACTATGCCCTCAAAATATAAAAATACCGAACCTTTTAGAAGAGTTAAAGGGAATCTTAAAGGAATAATTTAAAATTTGCCATATCTATGATATGGCTTTTATTTTTTTAAAAAAGAGTATTGACACCCTTGATACCTCGTGATATGATGTATAGCGTAAAGTGAGGTATAAATATGGACGCACAATTAAAAAGAGGTGTCTTAGATGTTTGTGTACTTGCTGCAATAAGGAAGGAGGATTCCTATGGCTATAAGATCATTAAGGATGTAAGCCCGGTTCTTAAGCTTTCGGAATCTACTCTTTATACTATTCTTAAAAGGCTTGAGGAAGCCAAAATGCTTGAGGTAATGATTACAATGCATGAGGGAAGAGTTAGAAAGTATTATCATATTACATCTAAGGGAATACAAAGAATTATTGATTTTAAAAATGAATGGCATCAAATCATGAAGATTTATGCCTTCATAGAGAAGGGAGATAATTAAAATGAATAAGGAAGAATTTTTAAATGCTTTGAGAAGTAATTTAAAGGGATTACCTAGTGATGAGATCGAAGAGCGAATATCCTTCTATGATGAAATGATAGAGGATATCATGGAAGAAGGAAAAACAGAGGAAGAGGCAGTTGAATCTATTGGCGACATGGGAGTTGTTGTTTCAAAGATTGCAGACGACACCAAGATGTCAAGCCTCGTAAAGGAAAGAATGAAGCCAAGAAGAAGCATTCGTGCTTGGGAGGTAATCCTAATCGTATTAGGCTTTCCAATTTGGCTACCATTTGTAATCGTATTTGGAGTATTGGTATTTGTATTCTTTGTATTAATGTTCATATTAGTTATCGTAACCTACGCTGTTGAGCTATCTCTACTTGGTTATGGTGGAATGGCAATACTTGCAGGGCTTCAAAGCTTAAGGGATGGTGCATTCCAGCTTGGAGATTTTGCAATTGCACTACTAGCCTTTGGTGTAGCGCTAATCTTTATTAACGTATGTGTTCTTGCAACAAAGGCACAGATTCGTTTAATTAAAGGAATTGTTCGTAAAATTAAAGCAAAGATGATTGGGGGAAGAAAAAATGCGTAAATTATTAAAGTTTACATTAATCTTTGGTGGATTATTATTAATCGCTGGTGGAATTTTATTTGTTATTGCTTATAGAAATCAAGCATTTACAAAAAATGATGCCGAAAACAAATCTATGGAATTGACAGAGGATTTTACAAATATTGAGTTCAATACAGCAATCTCAGATATTGAATTTATCTATGATGAAACATTAACAAAAACTAAAATTGATTATCAGGAAAAGGATAAGCTTAAGGAAGAAATCTTAGTTAAGGATAATACCTTATTCCTAACAGAAAAGGATTCTTATAAATGGTATGAGAAAATATTCCGTTTTAATTTCTATACTCTTAAGATTAAGGTTTACCTACCTAAGAACACCTTTGATGGTTTAAGGGTAAATTCTAGTACTGGTGATATTATCATGAATGGATTTAATTTCAATACATTCAACTATTCCTTATCTACAGGTGATCTTCAATTGACAAATGTGAATGTAGTAAATGAAATAAAGGGATCATCCTCTACAGGAGATGCAAAGCTTCTAAATGTAAATGCTTCTTCATTAGATATAAAGCTATCTACCGGTAGCATAAGCTTAAATAATGTTTTAATTACAAATACATTAAAGGCAAAATGCTCTACAGGTGATATAAATCTTACTAAGGTGGATGCAAAAGATATCTATTTAGAAACATCTACTGGAGATATTCGTGGTGATATCTTATCTGCAAAAACCTTTGATGCAAAAACATCTACAGGCTCTTGTAATGTACCAAATACCACTGGTGGTACTTGCTATTTAAGAACATCTACTGGTGATATTAATATAACAATTGCATAAATTATGGCCAACCCTAGAGGTTGGCTTTTTTTCTCTCAAAAAGCTTTGACTTTATTTTTTTAAAGATATATAGTAAAATATTAGTAAATGGAGCGATACATTATAAGAAAAAAAGAATGAGCATTTATGCCCATTTAGAAGGAGGAACCATTATGAAAATTGCAGTACCTTACGATAGAGGGAGAATAGATCCACATTTTGGACATTGTCAGGTTATGGTTATCTTTGATACAGATGATGAGAAAATACTTGGGAAAATGACGATTCCTTGCCAAGGCTCAGGTCATCAATATATGACAGGCTTACTAAGAAAGCTTAAGGCTGAGGTTGTACTTGCAGGAAATATGGGAAAGCCTGCGCTTATGGCCCTAAGAGAGGCAAATATTAGAGTTTATATGGGATTATCTGGTAGCCCAGAAAATGCCGTAATTGCTCTTTTAGAGGGTAGCTTAGAAAGCTTCAATACCGCAAGATTAGATTTATCACAAATGGAAGACCATTGTGATTGTGACAAATAGGAGGTATTTATGAATAAATATGATTTATTTCATTTAACAGATAAGGGAATATCCTCTGCAGTAATCAATAATATCATTCTTTCTGGAATAGATTTATCGAATGTAGAAGGAATGGGCTTTAATGAATTTGCGAACGCAACAGGAATTAAAAAAGAGGATTGCTATAATGCATTATGTGAATTATCTAAGGAAACACATAATGTATATAATATATTTGCCCTAACCTCCTGTGGAGTATCCGATAAGGTATGTCAATCCTTAAAGAAAAAGGGTATTACTTCCCTTTTTATGATAAGGCTATATCCAGATATTTTGCTAAAGCAAAAATATAATTTAACTGAAGGCAATATAAGAAAAATAATGGATGCCATTTTAACAATTAATGAGCCTTTTGATAAGCAGAAGGAAGAGGTAAAGAATTATTTAGAAGCCTTATACCAGGATACAGAATATATGAATCTATTAAAGAAGAGTATATTAAAGAATCTAGGTGAGGATTACATTATGGAGGATGAGCTATCTATAAAGCTTGAGGAATGCTATAGATATGGCTCATTAATGGATAGAGCACTAGAGGATCTATCTAATCAGGAATTCATTGAAAATTCTTTATTTGGTATAAAGAAGCTACAGGCAAATTTAAAGGAATTTATCTTTAGTTTATCTGAGGATAAAACCTCAGGCTTATTAAAGGATTATTTAGAGGGTGTACCTCTAGATAAGCTTGCCTTAGATTATGGTATTCAAAAGGAAAAGATTAAAACTACTTTATCCAAATATCCTTTCCCTATATTAAGTGAGGATGAATATTTAGATTTATATTATTCCTATTATTTAAACATTGATGAATTTTCAAAGATCTTCCAGCTAGATAAATCCGTATTCCGCTATTTAGAATTAAAGGCAAAAAAGCCAAAGGGCACAAGAAATATTTTAGAGATGCTAGAGGATGAAAGAGTCAGTGCTGATGTTCGAGTAAATATTCAAAATACATTAGGAAAATACGCACAAATCCATGGTATTAGTGTGTTAAAGACTCCATCAGATGTATTAGATATTTATGCAAGATTTGATTTGAAGGATACCTTATCTGAAAAGGATATTTATCTAGATTTCAAGAAATATTGGTTTAATTTATTCCATGAGGAATTAAGTATTAATGAAAAGCAATTCCAAACTATATTAGATAATTCTAAGCAAATCCTTGAGGGCAAGAATGGATTTAGATATTATAACTCCTTAGTTATTGATTCTGGATTCTATCATGCATTAAGCCTAGGACAGTATGTAGATA
>JAFPIE010000050.1 GCA_017388605.1 Acholeplasmatales bacterium
AATATCAAGTTCTTCATCAGATTCCTCTTTTGGATCTTCTATAGGTTTAATATCTTCAACAGATTCAGGCGCTTCATTCGATGATGAATCTTTAACTTCTTCATCTTCCTTTAATTCCTCTTCAGAGAAATAGGAATCCACATATTCTTCCTCTTTTTCCATAGTAGGGGCTTCTTCAGTTTCAACAGCTTCTTCCTCTAGATTGGATGTAGAGCCATCAACTTCCTCATCCTCATTTAGTTCTTCTTCAGTAAAATAGGAATCTACATACTCTTCTTCCTTAGAAGCTTCTAGAGAATTATCCTCTTCTTTAGATTCTTCCTCTTCATTTAATTCTTCTTCAGTAAAATAAGAATCTACATATTCTTCCTCTTTTGATTCTTCTTTAGAATTATCTTCTTCAAGCTCATCTGTGGATTCTTTCTCTTCTAAAATAGAATCAGAGCCATCGATTTCCTCATCATTATCCTCATATTTTGAATCGATTGCTAAATTTTCTTCTTCATTATTTATAGAATCATCTTCTATATCTAAATCAAGGGAATCTATAGATTCTTCCTCTACATCCTCTATAGAATCATCGACTTCCTCATCATCAAAGAAGGATTTTTTTCCATCATCGTTAGAGGAATTAAATGGATCTAAGAAGGGAGGTTCTTCCTTAGATTCAGCATCTTCGATAAAATTATCAACCTCTTCTTCAGAATCATCATACTTTGAATCGATTTCCTCATCACTATAATCAGATTCCTCTGTTGAAGCATCAATTTCTTCTTTAGAATCATCGACTTCTTCTTCACTATCGTATTTAGAATCAATAGAATTATCCATATCTATAGGTTCTTCCTCTTTTGAGTCTTCTATATCTTGATTAGATTCTTCTATAGCTTCTTCAATAAATTCTTCAGTTGTCTCATCTTCTAATGCTTCCTCTTCCATAGGGGTCTCTAGATTTTCTTCCTCTTGCACTTCCATATCTTCAGTAGAGTCTTCTTTATCTAATGATTCTTGTGCTTCTATATCCTCTTTTTCTTCAGCATGTTCCTCGTTTAATTCTTCTTCTGGTTCAAATACTGGTTCTTGAACATCTTCATCTTTAGGTGTATCTAAAGCTTCCTCAACAGTATCGATTTCTTCCTTCTCTTCTTCAACTAAAGCTTCAGGTTGTTCTTCAGCTACTTCTTGAGTTTCTTCTACATCCTCTAGTTTTTCTTCAGAATCTGTAGATTCCTTAAATGGATCATCCTTTTCATCAATTTCAGGAATAGAATTTAAGAAGGCATCAAATTCATCATCAATATCTTCCTTGGTTTCTTCCTTAGGTAAAATTGGCTCTTGGAATACAGGATCAATATCCTCTTTAAATGGATCAAAATCCATCACAGGATTTTTAAGTGGAACCTTTGGAACAAATTTTTTAGGCTCCTCTGGTGCCTTTTCAGGAATGGAATTTAAGAAGGCATCAAATTCGTCATCGATTTCCTCTTCGGTTTCTTCCTTTTCTTCTTCAACTGGATTTTTAATAGGTTCTTCTTCAATCTTTTCATCTAAATTGAATATTGGAAGTGGGATTTCTTCTTTTTCTTCTTTCTCTTCATCCTCTTCCTCGTGCTCTATTTCTTCAATTGGAACATCTCCCATTTCAGCTTGATTATATTCCTCTAATGGATCGATTTCCTTTTCTTCCTCATAGCTTGGCTCAAAGGATGGCTCTTCTTCTGGGTTATAATCAATTTCATTACCATTCTCATCGACATAGATGATTTCTTCAACTACCTCTTCATCGTCCTTCTTAGATTCGTAATTGATTACCTCAGAAATATATTCCTCTGTTTCATCTGCAGCTACAGATTCAGGTCTTTCCTCATCAACATCCTCAGATTCACCAAAGACATGTCTTAATGCAGGAGATTTCGCTAAGGCTTCATATTCATCCTTCATCGTATCATATTTCTTTAAGGCTACATCTTCAACTGCCTTCGCATTTTTCATGATGTTATCGTAATCGTCAATTAAATGATTAACGATTCTTTCATCAAGCTTACCAGCCTTTGCATCACTAAGTAAAATGGATTGAATCTTTTCTGGAGTAAAGGCAGCCTTATAGCTTCTTTTACAATAAAGTGCACTACAAATATCCGCAACAGCAAGTACCTTATCCGCACTGGTTAAATCCTTTTTTGTAATACCTAAAGGATAACCAGAGCCATCAAGCTTTTCATGGTGTCTTGCGGCAATTTCAACAATGACATAGGAAAAGCAGCCTTCAATGATTTCCTTAGTGTATTTTGCGTGGCTTTGCATAACTAGAAGTGCCTCGCCCTCAAGCTTGCCTGGGTAGCACAAGATTTCAAGAGGAACTCGAATTTTACCGATATCATGAACCTTACCTGCAATTTCAATCGCTCTTGAGGTAGATTCTGTTAGCTTGCAGCTAATCGCAAGGTCATATGCAATTTGAGCTGTAGTTACGGTATGTGCCATCGTTTCATGATTGTGGAATTCAAACATGAAGGATGTGGTATCTAAGAATTCACCTAGGGTGTCTGTACCATAGTCAGCTAGGGAAATATATTTTGATGTTTCATAAACATATAATTCACTTTCGCTATTTAGCTTTTCTATAATATCTGGATGATCCTTTAATAGCTTAATAACCTTTTTTACTTGATCCGGATGATATTTCTTTTTTCTTCTATCTTCCCTTAAAATCTCTTCAATTTCATCTACGTCCTTACGTTCATAGATATATAAGCTTACATGATCTAATAAAGTCATCAATAAGCCCATTTCATAATCTGGGTTACTAACATCCTCCATGTATTTTGCCTTATAGAATAAAAGAGGTCTTGCAGCCTCACCTAAAGGAGAGCACTGGTGTAAAAAGGCATAGGATGATGCAGCAGCTAATGCAGGGTCATTGGATGGTACAGCACCATCCATATAGAATAAGCCAATATCCTTTAGCATACATAATAAGACATGCTGGTGAGATAATTCTGTATCTAGCTTATATTTTTCTAAATAACGCTTCATAAGGAATGCTGTACGCATTCCTGAATCCACATAGCTTTTATTGATTTCATTTAATACCTTTCTTAAGAATTTTAAGATAGTATTCGCATTATAATAATTCTCATTGTAATACTTATTCTCCATATCATCACCCACATATCGCTTTTTAAATTATTATATATCAAAAAAAATGCTTTTTCTATATAAAAGAAAAACCTGTATATTAAATATACAGGCATTCTCCCTTTTGAATAATTCTACCATCTAGCTTTAGGAATACAATCGCATCATTTAAAATCTTTTTTGTGTTATCCGTTAGCCTTGAAAAGCCTAAAAGCTTTAATAATGCTTTAAATGCACCATCGATGGTAATCCCTTGGGAATAGGATACAATTTCATATAATCCCTCCATTAATTCCTCTATTGGTATTTCATTAAGCATACGAGAGGAATTAATTCTTAATTTAGGATTATCCTTCACATTAAGCCAAATCGTATTACCAATAGTAATCGCATCCTTTGGCATAGCCTTTATAGCTTCATTTTTAACCACATTGGTAATTCTTGTCTTACCTAGTGCCATTGCACATTTTCTTAAATAATATTCCTTGTTAATTGGTTCTTCCTTCTTTAATAAATCTGTCATGGCATATTCTAAGCCTTTATTCATATAATTTCTCATTAAAACCTCATTTGGAGTTTCCTTATAGGATTCAAAATGAGATTCCAAGGTATCACTAGATTCACTAATAAAGGATTCGATAACCTCTTCCTTTTTCTCTTCTTCAGCTTCATTTCTTAAATAATCTAATAGCTTTGCTAATTCATTATCCATATCCTTATTAAAGCTTACAGAATAAATCTTGTAATATTTCCAACCAGATCTTTTTAGTAGCATCTCAATTAAGCGATAATCATCTCTTATGTTATCATGGATAGATAATCCATCTAAAGTAACCGCACATAAGAAATTATCCTTACCCTTTTCTTTAATAGCAAGAGGAATCTTAAATCTTGATGTACCATAATTCGTATAGCAATCATAATTGTTTTCCTCTAGGAATTCCTTTACCTTATGGATAATTCCATTATCTAATTCACTATAATTCATATTTTGATGAATATTTTCAGCAAAATCTAAATATTCCTTTAATAGCTTAACACCAATAGATTCTGTATTATTATCCTTAATGTCGATAGCCTTTATAGAAGATACAATGGTAATATTATATTTTGATCTCGTTATGGCAACATTTAATCTTCTTTCTCCACCTAAATTATTTAATGGACCAAAGCGCTGATAGAATTTATGATCACTATTATATCCATAACAAATAGAGAATATAATTCTATCTCTTTCATCACCCTGAACCGTTTCTAGATTCTTTACAAAGAATGGCTCAGATACCTCATCTGTAAAATATTTATTTAATTCAGGATATTTTGTTATTTTTTCATCAACTAAATCAGAAATTAAATCTGCCTGTACCTTAGAGAAGGCAACAACACCCAAGGATTTATCACTATTTTTATAATGATCT
>JAFPIE010000051.1 GCA_017388605.1 Acholeplasmatales bacterium
A
Organism: Acholeplasmatales bacterium; assembly: GCA_017388605.1. The sequence goes on from JAFPIE010000051.1 coordinate 2, forward strand.
ATATTACAACAAATTTTTCAAAACGTTTTCATAAAAACTACGTTTTTGAATGTAATTTATTAAAAGATGAAAATTGTGAAATAATATAAGAAAAAATGCGCACTTTTTCTACTTGTTTTTATACCCAAATATTATATAATAACCCCGAGGATGTGAGAAAATGAGCGAACTATTAGCCCCAGCCGGAAATATGGAGGCATTAATTGCCGCTGTATCGAATGGCGCAGATGCCATTTATTTAGGTATGAACCGCTTTGGTGCGAGAGCCTATGCGAATAATTTTAGCTTTGATGAGCTTAAAGAAGCCATTAAATATTGCCACCTAAGAGATGTAAAAATATATGTTACTATGAATACTATTGTCTTCGATAGTGAGCTTAAGGATGCATATCTACAAATCGATGAATTATATAAAATTGGGGTCGATGGATTAATCATTCAGGATCTTGCCATATTCTCCTATGTTGTAGAAAATTATCCATTACTTGAGGCTCATATCTCTACTCAAATGGGTATTGATGATTTAGAAGGTACACTTCTTTTAAAGGAATTAGGTGCCAAAAGAATTGTATTATCTAGAGAGGTTCCTATAGAAAAAATAAAGGAAATCAAAAAAATTACAAAAATTCCACTTGAGGTATTCGTCCATGGTGCTCTTTGTGTATCCTATAGTGGTGGATGCTATATGTCTGGGCTTATTGGCTATAGAAGTGGAAATAGAGGCAGATGCGTAGGTTCCTGTAGAAAGCCTTATGAGCTCATTAACGTAACAGAGAATAAATCCTTAGGTACTTCTTATATTCTTTCCATGAAGGATTTAAAAACATTAGATCACATCAACGAATTAAAGGTTGCAGATTCCTTAAAAATTGAAGGAAGAATGAAGGAACCAGTATATGTTGCAAATATCATAAAAACCTATAGAGATGCCCTAGATGGTAATATGATTAAGGGTGAGGATTTCAATCTATATAAAACCTTCAATAGAACCTTCACCAAGGGCTATATTTTTGGTGAGGATAAAAAGAATATTACCAACATAGATAAGCCAAATAATTACGGATATTTAATTGGATATGTATCCGGTAAAAGAAATGGATATTATGAAATAACTCTATCGATGAAGGTTCATCAAGGAGATATCATAAGAATTGATCATATGGGTGAGGATATCAATTTATCCCTAACAAATATATATGATGCAAATGAGAATTTAATTAAAGAATCGGATAAAAAGATTTATATAAAAATCCAAGAAAAGCTATTTACAAGCGATAAGGTATATAAAACAAAGGATACGATATTCCAAGAGGAATTATTAAAATCCTATCCAAAGGAATTTAAAAGATTTCCTTTGCATATTACCCTTTATGGAAGTCCAAATGAACCACTTACTATTCTTGCAGAATGTGAGGGTAAAAATGTTTCCTACACTACAGATTACACCCTAGAGGAGGCAGAGAATAAGCCAACAGACTATAATACCTTCCTAAAGCAATTATCTAAGCTAAATGATTCAATTTATTCTTTAGCTAGCCTAGAATTTAATGTTTCTAATA
>JAFPIE010000052.1 GCA_017388605.1 Acholeplasmatales bacterium
ATAACAATCGCAACAATAACTACATTTAATTTCGATACAATCTCTGGAATAATAGTTGCAGACTTTTCGCTCGCAAAAATTCTTCCAAAGCCACCCAAGAAATAGCATCCTCCAGCTACAACTAACGCAAATACTGTAGAAATGATAGAGCCCTTTCTTATTTGACCTTCATTTTTAATAGAATAGAACTTACCAACCATTTGTGGTAATCCCCAGCATCCTAGGGATGTTAATATTACAACAAAGATTAAATGAACGGGATCTGGACCGAACAAGGATGCAAACTGCCATCCTCCATTTGCCCCTGTCGCAAGGGCCTCCATAGAGCCCATCAAGCCACCATTAAGCTGTAATGAGAAAATAACAACTAAAGAAATACCAACAAGCATAATAACACCTTGGATTGCTGAATTAATTGCAGTAGACATAAGTCCACCAACAATTACATAAGCTCCAGTCGCAATAGAAATAATTAAAATCCAAACCCAATAGGGTACTGCATCACTAAAGCATACCTGGAATAAATAAGATAAACCATTATATAATGCTGCAGTATATGGAACTAAGAATACAAAGATAATAATGGATGCAGCTATTTTAAGTGGTTTAGAATTAAACCTTCTACCAAAGAATTCAGGCATTGTAGATGAATTCAAATGCTGCGTCATTATTCTAGTTTTTCTACCTAAAACCGCCCACGCCAAGAATGAGCCAACAAGCGCATTACCTATACCAATCCAAAAGGCAGAAACACCAAAGGCATAGCCAAAGGATCCTGCATAACCAATAAATACTACTGCACTAAAATAGGATGTACCATAGGCAAATGCGGAAAGCCATGGTCCAACGTTTCTACCGCCAAGCACAAAGTCTTGGCTTGTTGTTGCCTTTCTTCTACAGTAATATCCAATATATAGAGTTACTGCAAAGAAAATAACTATAAAAATAATCTTAATCGCCAAATCCATAATTCATTCTCCTAGCTTGTAGTTTCTGCTTCTACTAAGCGAACCTTAGAATAGATTTCTCTTAGCTTTGGCTTTTCAATTTTACCTGTTGCGTTTCTTAATACCTTAGCGAAAATAATCTTTTTTGGACGCTTGTATCTTGGTAAATCAAAACAGAATTGATTTACCTCATCCTCACTCATCATTACCCCATCCTTAAGCTCAATAATAGCTAAGGTAACCTCACCTAATCTTTGATCAGGTAATCCAATGACAGCACAATCCTTAATTTTTTCATGCTTTCTTAAGAAATCCTCTATTTGTACAGGGTAAATATTTTCTCCACCTGTGATGATGACATCCTTCTTTCTATCAACTAAATAATAGAAACAATCCTTATCACGCTTAGCCATATCTCCTGTATATAGCCATCCATCCTTAATAGATTCCTTTGTAGCCTCAGGGTTCTTGTAATATTCTACCATTACACCATCCCCCTTAACACAAAGCTCTCCAACCTCTTCAGGAGTAACTACCTCATGGCCCTCTTCATCCATAATTTTAACCTCCCAGCCAAAGCCTGGAATGCCAATTGCGCCAACGTGACTTAAATTTTCAACTCCAAGATGAACACAGCCAGGTCCAATAGATTCCGATAATCCATAATTTGTATCATATTGATGAGAAGGGAATACCTTCATCCATCTTTGAATTAGGCTTGGTGGTACAGGCTGTGCACCTATGTGCATAAGCCTCCACTGATTTAAATCATAATCCTTAAGCTTAATATCTCCTCTATCAATAGAATCTAAGATATCCTGTGCCCAAGGAACTAAAAGCCATACAATAGTACAGTGCTCCTCAGATACTGTGTTTAAAATCCATTCTGGCTTAATTCCTCTAAGTAAAACTGCCTTAGAACCAGATATTAATGAACCGAACCAATGCATCTTAGCACCGGTATGATATAGTGGTGGAATACATAAGAAATTATCCTCATGTGTTTGGAAGTGATGCTTCTGCTCTACTCTTGCAGAATGCACTAAGGCCTTATGTAGATGTCTAATCGCTTTAGGGAAGCCTGTAGTACCAGAAGAGAAATAAATCGCAGCATTATCCTCCTCTGTCAATAATACCTCATGCTTTACTGGTGAAAAATAGTCAATAATTTCTAAATAGGTATCTGCGAATGGCACACTACCCTCACCAACATAGATCAATGTCTTTACCATTGGTGTATGGTCAGCAATAGGCTCAACTCTACCAATGAATTCATTACCAAAGATTAAGCAGCTACAATCTGCTAAATCTAAGCAATATTTAATCTCATCTGTGGTATATCTATAATTCATGGGTACAGCTAGTGCACCAGTCTTTAATATACCAAAATAAATAGGAAGCCATTCTAAGCAGTTCATTAAAAGAATTGCAACCTTATCATTTTTCTTAATACCCTTACTCAAAAGTAAATTTGCTGTTTTATTCGCAAGCTCATCAAATTCACTCCAGGTAATACTTCTTCTTACCTCTTTAGCTCTTCCTGGCTCTACTAAATTATATTCTCTCCAGGTACGATAGCTTTCTGGCTTTTTTTGAGGATTGATTTCAACTAAGCATTCTTCATTACCATACTTTTTGACATTATCCTCTAAAAAATCAATAATTGTCATTTTTATTTCCCTCCTTGAATTAAAAAAATCGTCCTTCCATCAGAAAGGACGATTATAACCGTGGTACCACCTTATTTTACTAAATAATAGCCTCATTAACGATATAACGGTCGTACCCGTCTAGCTTTTAACTAGAGGCTCCAAAGATGTATTCATTATATTCTTCATAATAGCTTTCACCTACCGCTATCTCTCTTATAATCCGAAATATAACTACTTCTTCTTTATCAACGCAATTTAAAAATATTTCTTCTATTTTAGCATAGGCTAATTTCAAAATCAATTTGTAGTATGAATTTATTTAGAATTATAGCCAAGCTCAAATGCTTTTAGATTAACATCTAATAATTTTGCTGGAACTGTAGATTTAATAACCTCAATCCACTTTTCATAGGAAATATCCATCTTTTTAGCCATAACACCAAGCAATACTACATTAACTGCTTTAATGTTACCAGCTTCCTTTGCTAAGCTTGCTGCATCAACAAAGGTAGTATTTGCTACTTTAGATAATTTCTTATCAATATCCTTTGGATAGGTTGCTGCACCAGTGATTACTGGCATAGGATTAATTTCTTGCGTATTTGCAATAATATGTCCACCTATCTTTAAATATGGTAGTGCTCTATATGCTTCAAGCATTTCAAATGCAAGAATAATATCTGCTTCTCCCTTATCAACAATTGGAGAATATACCTTATCACTATATTTAACATAGGTTACAACAGAACCACCTCTTTGGCTCATGCCATGAACCTCAGATAGCTTTACATCATAACCCATTTCAATAACTACATTACCAATGATTCTTGAAGCAAGTAATGTACCCTGACCACCAACACCAACGATCATAATGTTC
>JAFPIE010000053.1 GCA_017388605.1 Acholeplasmatales bacterium
TCAGATATAGGACTTGCTGCAGGTACTGGTATAGTCTTAGATACTAGAGTATATATGCCAGATGTAAGCTATTCAAATAAGGGTGATATTTACGTTGGTGGATATTCAGTATATGGTAATATTGAATATTCTGATGGATTAGATCTAACCGTCGATAATCTAGGTAATTTAAAAGCGAATGGCAAGGATGTAAAAATAACATTACCAAAGTCAAATGAAAAATATGATTTTGAAGTAAAATATGGTAATTATAATGAGGCTGAAGCTATTGTTACATATAATATTTTACCTACGATAACTGTTTCTTCTGACGAATATATTATTAATGGTACAACAAATAAGGATTTGAAATATCATATTCCAACATCCTTATCGAATAGAGATAAGCTTAAGGTTACTGTCGATCCAAACACCTTAGTTGTTTCTGTAAATGGAACAGAAATAGTTGGTACAACAGATTCTGGTGATGAAGTATTATATCGTGCATCTATGCCAACCATTACAACGGATGGTAAGGATAAAAAAATGTATTTAGATGCTGTAGCTACAGGTCAATCGATTTGGTCTATCTTTGGTGATGAAACCTATACAATTACAGATGTTACAGGTACTCTTTATACGATTTATGATGCGGAGAATAATGCTTATACATTATCTCCACAAACATCAACAAAGGCTAAGGAATTTTATAAGAATGGTGAATTAATTAGTGATTTCACATTCACTGAAATTGGAAACCAAGGATTCTCTAATTATTTCATGAAGAACGAGGATTCTACATTAACAAACATTCGCATTTCAAGTTTAACCTTAACTGTTGGTGATTCCTCAACAAAATATACATTAAACCGTAAGGTAGATGATACCCTTAATATATTATTTACTTGTAGTGGTGCTGATTTATCCAATGCAGTATATGGTCCAGATATTGCTGTTGCTCAAGAGGGTAATTACATTATTGATGGATATTATACAGAATATGGTTATAATGCATCCTCAAATTTAGACCCACATATCAATGAGGAAAACTATTTAGTATTAGGTGGCGTTGTCACGGATTACAAGGTAAGCTCAAATGATATTAAAACGGCTGGAGGAACAATTACAAGACTTCCTGTTTCTCATTTAGTATTCTTAATTATGCTATGTGCCGTTGCAGGCCCATTGATGAGATTACTTCAAAATACAATACCTTGGATTTTAAAGCAAGGAAGAGCATTAAAGAAGTTCTTAACAAAATTACAATAGAAGGGATGGCTTTTGCCATCCTTTTTTCTTGATTTTTCATTTTATTCGGTTATAATATTAGCGTATGAAGAAAAACAAAGAAAAGAAGAGTAGTAAATGAATTCTTCAAAGAGAGTATCTGTTGGTGGGAAGATATAAGATGAAATTTATGAACATGGTCTTGGAGTTGTGCTAGTGAATAATTAGCTAGCATCAGGATTCGCCTGTTACAGCGATAGAAAGTGATAGCTTTCGAAAATAGGCTGAAATTTTCAGTGAAGCAAGGTTGGTACCACGGATTTAATCCCGTCCTTAAGATTTTTTAAGGACGGATTTTTTAATTTAAGGAGGAAAATAATATGAGCGAAAACAAAAAATTTTATTTAACAACAGCAATTGCATATACATCCTCAAAGCCACATATTGGTAATGTATATGAAGCTATTTTAGCAGATGCCATCGTAAGATATAAAAAGAAGGATGGCTATGATACTTGGTTTCAAACAGGAACAGATGAGCATGGTCAAAAGATTGAACAAAAGGCATTAAGCCTTGGTGTTTCACCAAAAAGCCATGTAGATAAGGTTTCTAAGGAACTAAGAGATACCTATGATTTAATGAATGTAAAATATGACCATTTCATTCGTACAACAGATGAATATCATGAAAGAGAGGTAGCCTTAGCCTTTGATAAGCTATTAAAGCAAGGCGATATTTATAAGGGTACCTATGAAGGATATTACTGCGTAAACTGTGAATCCTATTTCACAGAAAAGGATTTAAATGATGGATGCTGCCCAGATTGTGGTGCAAAGGTAGCTAAGAATCAAGAGGAATGCTATTTCCTAAAGCTTGAGCCATATAGAGAAAGATTATTAAATTATATCAATGAAAATCCAAAATTCATTGAACCAGAGGCTAGAAAGAATGAGATGATTAAGAATTTCTTAAGCAATCCTATTCCAGATCTATGTGTATCAAGAACATCCTATAAGTGGGGTATTCCTGTAATCTCTGACCCTAAGCATGTCATTTATGTATGGATTGATGCATTAATCAACTATATTACAGGCTTAGGCTATGATGTATTAGGTAATAACCAAGAA
>JAFPIE010000054.1 GCA_017388605.1 Acholeplasmatales bacterium
TCTTATCTACATATTTATCATATTCCGCAAGATATTCTCTCTTATCATGAATTGGTCTTCCCATAGATAATACCTTAATAAAGTCATTTGGATCTAATATACGTACTACCTGGTCTCCTAATATATCCCCTGGATTACGTAAATTAAGCATTTTAAGTGCAGCAGAATTTACCTGCTGTACCTCTAAATTCTCATTAAGTACAATTAATCCATCTGGTGTATTTCTAGAGATTGTATCCGAAAAATTCTCTGCCTTTTCCTTTAGATATGGAAGGCACATAGAAATCTCAGCCTTACCCTGTAAAATGGCAATAGCCTTGGCTCTACAGGTATCATATCCACAAGAACCACAATTCAGCTCATCCTCTTTTTTCATTTTACCCATCTGTCGAAGGGTTTCTTGAATCTCAGCCTCACTAGGCTGCACTCCGCCACGATCAATAGCTAAGAAGTGCTTTACAACCTCATTTGATGTAGGCTGTGCTACATCAAAATCCTCTTTTCCTGCATAATCGGATACGGATAAATAATCCTTAACTGGAGACCTATGGAATTTTTCCATTACAGGTCCTCCAACACAGCTACCTACACATGCAGACATTTCGATGAAGCAGTTATGTACGTTCCCTGCCTCAATATCTTTAAGTGCAGCCATACAGTTTTCAACACCATCCATAGCCATATAGCTATAACTTGGATTTGCCATAGCCATAGTCTTTAAAATTCCACCTGTCGTTGGGAAGAATCTTGCAAGACTCTTTTCATTTTTATCCTTTTTCTTTTCTAGAGAAATCTTTTCATTATTTAACCATGCCGTAAGCTCATCAAAGGTTAAAACAGCATCGACAACGCCCTCATACTTCTGAGCTTCATCCTTCTTTGCAACGCAAGGCCCAATAAATACAGTTTTCGCATTTGGAATTCTCTTTTTAATATCTATACAATGCGCCTGCATTGGAGATAAAACATCTGCAAGATAAGGAAGTAAATTTGGATAATACTTTTGAATAAGTAAATTAATAGAATGACAGCAAGAGCTAATAATAATATCCCTTTGACCTTCATTAATCATTCTATCATATTCATTTTTTACAATCGTTGCGCCAATTGCCGCTTCCTCTGCATCATAAAAGCCTAGCTTTTTTAATGCATCACGCATAGAATCTATACCAACACCCTCATAATTTGCAACAAAGGAAGGGGCTAAGCTTACAACCACAGGGTCGCCACTTTGAAGTAAGACTCTAACCTTTTCCGTTTCATCAACAATTTGCTTTGCATCCTGTGGACAAACTACAAAGCACTGACCACATAAAATACATTCATCACTGATAATATATGCCTGATTCCCTGAAAAACGAATAGATTTTACAGGACAATGACGAATACACTTATAACAGTTTTTACAATTTGATTTTTTAAGAGTTAGACATTCCATTAAATTCCGCCCTTTCCTTTTCTAAAGCTACCATTACCTTTTCTTTAAAAAATGCATCAAAGGTATCTGGTGTAATGCCAGTGAAAATATCATCATCTATTGTTATTGTAACGCCCACACGATTACATTTATTTGAACAAAATCTTCCTGTTAAGGTAATCTCATCATCTAGCTTATTTTCTTGAATTGCCTTTTGAAAAAGCTCAACTAATTTTTCAGATCCCTTAAGATAGCAACTGGAGCCTACACAAATTTGAACAATCATTTTACATCACCCTCGCTAGTACTTCAGTATTAAAGAATTCCATTACTGTATCTGGCTTAACGGAATAGAATTGATCCTCTACCATAACCGATACACCTTGCTGGCATTTGCCTAAGCAAAATATACCAACAAGCTCCACCTTATCCTCAAGCTTATTTTCCTTTATTAATTTTTGAAGCTCTTCAACCACTCCTCTTGAGCCCTTAATATGGCATGAGGAACCAATACATACTGTAATTTTCATAATAACTACTCCTTTATCCTAATTTATATACATCACCAATAAAAAAACGGAAAGATATACCGTTACTGAAATACTCCATAATAAAAAGGAAGCCATCCTATATTCGATGCTTAAGAATTCTAAATATAGTTACAACCTGCTATAGAAAACTGTATTTCAGTCACACGTCTTTATCTTTCCGTATGTAATTAATGTATAAAGCCTATTCCATAATTAAATACATGAAATAAGCTCTAAATTCTTCTATATATTCTTTCATACGACTCTTTGGTAACTAAATTATAACAAATGTTACGTATAAATTCAATGATTCAATGCTCTTGAATCATTGAACAAGCCAAAATATTATATAGAAGTTCAAATGTTTTATATACCAAATGTTATATAGAAGTTTATAAGAGACATAATATCAACAAGTTTTACATTAAAAATAAAAA
>JAFPIE010000055.1 GCA_017388605.1 Acholeplasmatales bacterium
AATTACTGCCAAAATAATTAAATAAATTTTTGTTTTCATGATTTTTCCCCCTATTACATGAGCCTTATTAATCCTGTAGCTAATCCAATGTAAAAGTATAGAAATACACCTAAAATAAATCCGCTAATTAGTACTAATATTGATCCAGGGACTATTAAATTTACTCCAGTATGGTTAGCTTTAAATTTGTGTATTCCAAATATAAGCATAAATAGACCTGCTGCAAATGCGTGGCAGGCAATTACAAAAACAAAAATAAGTTCCATAGTTAAATCCTTCTTTCGAATAGGGATAAGTGATTTTATTAAATGTTAGTCAATACAAAACTATAAAGCTTATGCTTCATCTTTTCCATCTTCATTATTTAATTCATATAATGGTTCTATACTTGGATCTAAATCCTCTTTTTTATACATTTTAGAGGTATATAAAATTCCATCTAAATGGTCATATTCATGCTGGAAAACAATGGCTGGATATCCTACAAGAAGCATAGATATATTTTTTAGCTTTCTTGTATTAAAATCATAAATTGTTCCCTTTACCTTGATAGACATATGTCTTGGAGTAACTAAACCCTCTGTACATCTATCTACAGAAAGACAGCCCTCACCGCCAGGTAGATATGTCATTTTCTTTGATGCAGCTACAATTTGTGGATTGATCCAAGCATAAAAATATTGCTTTTGCTCCTCATCTAGAAAATCCACACAGTTCATCGCAAACATTCTTTTTTCAACGCCAACCTGTGGTGCTGCAATACCAACACCCGGTCTAATTTTATATTTTTCTACAAGCTCATCTACTGCAGATACAACCATATATTCATATAATCCACGAATACAAGCCTCATCATCACTAGATAGCGGTGTAGATACCTTTTTGCATTTTTGATTTAATAAAGCATTTCCTTCTTTTACAATATCTTTTTCTAAATACATTTTTATCACCAAAGGTATTATAGCATAATCTTAGGAAATTACAATTATTGAAAATGGGCTAAATATTTATTAAAATGATTGTGAGGTACAATATGGAAGATTTAGTTAAGGAATATATTGATGAAATAGAAAATAGTGATGATTTTAAAAGGCTTTTAGAATTAAAGGACTTAATCAATAAGGAATATGCCCCATTAATTATATCTTTTAAGATGAAGGAAGCAGAATATATGGAGGCTAAGGAAAGACCAGAAATCTTTGATTTAAATCAAAAACAGAAGGAATTTTCTATTGCTAAAGCGAATCTTTATTCTAAGGAATATGTTAAAGAATATTTCATGCTAGAAGAGAAAATTAATAAGAATATCAATAAGGATTTAGATGAATTAAAGGATTTAATATCCAATAAGTTTTTAAAAAGCCCATTTCTGTTATAGGATTATTCTTGACTAACATAAATTGGCTTTGCTAAAATGATGGTAGATCAGGCGCATAATGTATGGCAGCCGGGCTTAGGCAACAGGATTACCTGTGGGACAAAATAGAAGTCTGCAGGGGTGTACCTGCAGGGAAGGGCAGGTATTTTTTTATGGATGAAAAGAAATATACCAAAGAGATTGCCAAGGTTGGAATTATTACGATTCTTTTAAATTTAATATTGACCATTTCTAAGGTTGTTGCAGGTATTTTGGCAAAATCAACATCTCTTATTTCTGATGGTATTCATAGTGCATCTGATGTTTTATCAACTATTGTTGTCATTGTTGGTGCCAAAATGGCATCGAAAAAGGCGGATAAGGAGCATCCCTTTGGACATGAGAGAATGGAATCTGTTGCTCTAGTGATACTAGCTATAATGCTATTCATTACTGCAGGAACGCTTATGTACAATGGCGTAACCTCCATTATTTCCTTCTTTAAGGGAGAATATGAGAACCAAAGTGGAGTATTCCTATATATTGCCTTAGGCTTTGCGATTGCATCTATTATCGTCAAGGGCTGGATGTATTTTTATACTAAGGCTAAGGCTATTAAATTAAAATCAGAAACTCTAAGAGCGGATGCAATTCATCACTTGACGGATTCTATTTCAAGTATTGCCTCTGTTATAGGTATTATAGGTTTAATCTTAGGTGGTAATATTTTAATATTAGATCCTATTATGACTATTGTCATTTCTTTATTTATCCTTAAGGTTTCTATCGATATATTTAAGGATGGAATCAATGAATTAATTGATAAGGCAGCACCAGAGGATTTTCAAGAAAACATCCATAAGGATATTCTAAATTATCCTGGAGTATTAGCTATTAATGATTTGAAAAGTAGAATGTTTGGAAGCAAAATCTATATAGAGCTTGAAATTGCAGTATTAGATACCCTAAGCGTAAAGGAAGGTCATGATATTGCAAAGGGAGTACATGATATGCTAGAGGAAAAATATGATAATATTAAGCATTGTATTGTTCATATTGATCCTTATTCAATTTCAAAGGAAGATAATGAAAAATAAATAAAAATACTACAATAACAATGAAATCAGCCAAATTGGCTGATTTTTGCTTTTTTTATGATATAATCATAAAAGCGAGGCGATTTATATGAATAAGTTTGAAGAAATTAGCAATTGCTTTAATGCAATTAAACACAATATAATAACCTGTAACGAGCTAGATAAGGATTTGTTTGCCTTTAGAGATTATAATGATTGGCTAGCTGTTTATAAAAAAAGAAGTGTTGCGGTAAGAGAGATTTATAAAAAGAATACAGAGATGGTAAATGTAATTAATTCTTATTTAAATAAAGATTTAGACTCCCAAGAGTATGATGCTCTATATATGGGCTATAGAACTCTAGAGGATAGAGATTTACACGATTCTTATTTTATTATTCGTATCATTGATAAGCTCATCCCTTATTATGAAAATATAAAGGATTATAATAAATTAATTCATTTATATCAGGATAGATGCTATGAATATGGATGCTTTTTAAGATTGGATGATTCTACCTTAGAGCAATTAAAGATGGATTTACATAAGATTAAAAATTTAAGAGTTCATTATAAGGATTTAGCCAGTATTAATGAAAGAAGATTAATCTATGTTGCATATTATAATATTTTAAAATCATTACCTGAATATAGTAATAAATATAATCAAGATATTATAGATGTATTTAAAGAGGCTAAGGCCTTTTATCAATCGAGTGAT
>JAFPIE010000056.1 GCA_017388605.1 Acholeplasmatales bacterium
GGGTTATCCAGATTACTACAGGCTCTATTACGAAGAGTTACGATTTTGGTGTTTTAACCTGCCATGAGGCAAATGTATCTGGTCTTGCAGCAGGCCAGGTTATAGATATGAAATTCACAGGTGAATTATTCTATGTTGGATCTATAGCAAATACCATTAGTGAGATAAAGGTATATAGCTCGCTAGACGAGAATGCTATAGATTTAACAAGCAATTATACCTTCAAGATATATGAAGGTACATTAACTTATACAGAAAGGAGTGCATAGGTATGAAAAGAAAATTTATCCTTATATTAGGAAGTATAGCTTTAGGTATTCTTGCCTTCATTTTCATCTTAGGAAATATCAATAATTCTTCCATGGATGAAGTCATCAATCAGTTAACTGCAACAAAGCTTTATGATTCTTCTAATAACGTAAGTAATTTCAATTCTAGTATTAAGGAATATGAAATTAAGGATAGTGATGACGTGAATGCTTTCTTTGAAATTAGTGGTGATACCTCTGGAATGACCTTTAGAATTACTGCAGAAGAAGATATCGATATGCAGGACAAGCCAGTAAGTAAAATGGCTAAGTTCTCTGGTACATTAATTGGTAATTCCACCTATATCAACAATTTATCTTTTGCTGAAAGAGAAGATGATGCTTATGCATTCATTGAAGAATTAGATAATGGTGCCATTATTAGAGATATTAATATTAATGGAATTACAACAAATGAAAAGCATAATGCCTATAATACTACATCTAATGGCTACGTTCATTTCATTCGTACTATTGATAGCGGTGCGATGCTTTATAAAGCAACATTTAAGAATATAACCTTAGGATGTGGTAAAACAGATTTTACCTATTATGCTTATGGATATGATGATTGTGCCTTAGTTGGTATCAATAATGGTTTAATCAGCCACTGTACACTTTTAGGTGATGATTCAACAGGCTTATACCCATATCCAGATAGGGTATTAAACCGATTCTATGCCTTAAAGCATGCATCTATTTTTGCATCTATTGGAGGTAGTGCCTCAAGTATTGAAAGATGTAGTGCCTTTAGTACAACCGTTTATGGAATGCAATATGCTGCAAGCTTAGTTGCAGAACAAACCAATAGCTATCTTACATCTTGTCTTGCAGAATCCTGCTATGTTGCAACAATTCCAAGTGATGCATTAGTTGATGGGTTATATACAACCATAGAGAATACATATTACAAGGATACCTTAGAAAATTATGTAGGTGGACTTGTTGGTAAATCTATAGATTCTACAGTTGTTTTAAATATTTTCAATGGCGCAAATGCCTATATGCTATATGATGAGAATAATCCTTTTGCAACAATAGAGTCTACCGCAGGTACCACTAGAATTGGTGGTTTGGTAGGATATGCTAGAGGTGGATCTGTCGATTACAATTTAATTCAAGCATCCATTCAGGTAAAATATGTTTTAGGTGTATCCAAGGCCAATCAAGTAACGAATATCGTTAGAGGCGATGGAGATGCATCTGCAACAAAATATTGTAATTATATTGATACACCAATCGATGAATCGGATACAGCATATTTCATTGATGTATCTAATGGTACAGATACAATTAGAACCTATGGATTATATGAATCACTTTTATTTAGTGTATGTCCAAC
>JAFPIE010000057.1 GCA_017388605.1 Acholeplasmatales bacterium
GCTCTTTCAATACCTAAAAATGCTGCTAAAATAATTGTTATAAAAACTCTAATAATAATTTTTATACCAAAATCTACATCTGTTCCATTAGTAAACAATTTACTAATTGGATCTGTTATTTCTAAAATATTCATATGATTTATCTCCTATTTATAAATTTCCTTCTCAACAAATTTTCTTCTGCATATTCTTCTGCTGCTTCAGTAAATGCTGCTTCATCCTCAGCAACAACATCAACAGTAGGAATATTTTGACGAATTCTATTAATTTGTTCAATTAAAATTTCAACATCATTTTTAGTTTCTACTTCTGCAACAACTGTTTCTTGAGGAATTAATTCATCAATATCTGTAGAATAAGATTTAGATAAATATAAGCCTAATTTTGCAGAACCAGGACCAACTAATTCATAAAGAACACTTGAAGCTAAAATAATTGTTTGAAGTGCAGCACCATCGCTACCACCAATAGCTTCTGCACCCATGATAGATAAACCTATTGCAACACCAGCTTGAGGGATTAAGCCAAGACCTAAATATCTAGTAATTTTTTTGTCGCTTTTTGTACTCAAGCCACCTAAATATGCACCTAAATATTTACCAATTATTCTAGCAAAGAAATAAACTAAGGATACAACAAATAATGGTGCTATACCAACACGTGTCATATCAGTAAATGATTTTAAATTAAATCTCATACCACTCATTACGAAGAAGCACAACATAATTGGTGGTTGAAAATAACTTAATTGTTTAAATAATTTTTCATCCTTTGATACATTAATATATGTCATACCCATTGCCATACAGCCTAAAAGTGGAGATTGTCCCATCAAAGCACAAATACCACAGAATAAGAACAATGTAGCTATAACAATAATTAATCTATTATCCGATGTTCTTTTTGTAGGCAATAAAACCTTTAACAATAAACCAAAAACAAAGCCTAATGCTAAGCATGCAATATTTAGTAATATTGGTAAACCAATACTATTAAATGAAGCACCGCCATTTGCGGATAGGGCTCCATGTAATGCAAGTGCAACACTAAATGCTAGTAAGGATACAACATCATCTAATGCTACTACTTGTAAAAGTGTATTTACATATTCGCCTTTGGCTTTAGTTTGTTTAATTGTCATAATTGTACTTGCAGGTGCCGTTGCACTGGATAATGCTGCTAATACCATTGAGAATCCTAATGAAATTCTAAGTACAAAGAAGCATAGACAGAATACTACCACTACTGCCATTAATGCCTCAAAAATAGTAATTACGATTACTTTTCCACCCGATTTCTTTAAAACATCAATTTTAAAAAACTCTCCAGCACCAAAAGCGATAAATGCTAAGGCTATATCCGTTAAAAAGCTCATTCCATCTATAACTCTTGTTGGAATAATTCCATCTATACCAGCGGGAATAATGGTCCAGATAGGAACTAATAAAATACCAACAACGATATATGCTGTAACATTTGGAAGTTTTACTAATTTTGTTAATCTAGTGGCTAAAAAACCTACGAATAGAATAATAGCAATTGACATTATGACAACGCTATTACCACTTTCAATGTGTAATCCTTCAGCAATTTTTTCTACCAATGAATTGCCCATTACAACTTCATTTATAATTTGCATAATTTCTTTTCACCTTTTCTATTAAATTTTCGAACGTTTTTAGGATTTTTATTATACTATAACAAATGCTTTTTGTAAAACGTTTTTTTAAATATTATTTTAGAAAAATGGCGCTAAAAGAAAAAGAGCCTTACTCTAAAATAGACCCTATAAAGTAGACACTTAGAACAAAGGTGGATTCTACTTTGTAGGGTCTTTTTGTTGTCGCATAATTGTTATTTAAAATAGTATTATAAACTTTCTTTTCACTTTATCAATGAAATTAAAGATACTGCTATATTTATGGCTGAAATGTTCTATAAATCATTAATATTTGCAGCATTTAAGCCTAAAAAAGAAAAAAGTGCTGATTTATAAATCAACACATTCATTTCAAGTGGTGCCGGCGACAGGACTTGAACCTGCACGCTCGTCGCAATAGATTCTAAGTCTATCATGTCTGCCAATTTCATCACGCCGGCACGTTAATACTCTTGCAGTACAAACTGCAATAAGTATTATACATAATGGTAAATCCTTTGTCAATAAGAAAAAAATTAATTTTTAAAGTATTTCTCCGTAGATTTTACCATTTTCTATTTTTGTGATTTTAACATTATAAAGCTTACCTATTTTATCTAAATCCTTAGGCATAAATACCTGTAAGAAATTAGAGGTATGTCCCATCATCATTCCACCTAGGGTTTCTTGTTCTGGGATGATATCTAGGATACAACCAATGAATTTCTTAGCGTATTCCTCCTCAAGATAATTGGATAATTCGATTAATCTTTTCGCTCTATCCTTTTTCTCGCTATCTTTTACCTGAGGCATTAAAGAGGCTTTAGTGCCCTTTCGCATGGAATAAGGGAAAACATGAAGCTTAGATAAGCCAAGATTCTTACATAGATTATAGGTTTCCATGAATTCTTCTTCACCTTCATAAGGAAATCCTACTATGACATCTGTTGTAATAGAAATATCTGGTCTAGCACCTCTTAGGGCATTTACCTTATCTATATATGCCTTTACATCATATTTTCTTTCCATTTTAGAAAGGATTAAATCACTTCCTGCTTGAAGTGGTAAATGTAGGTGATTTGCAATGACCTTATGATCCTTCATAAGGGCAATGAAGTCATCATCTACCTCATTCATTTCAATAGAGGATACTCTTAATCTTTTAAGCTTAGGCACCTCATTTAATATTCTTTTTACAAGTCCAGAAAAATTAACATCATGATCCTTGTATCTACCCGTATGAATACCAGATAAAACAACCTCTAAATAGCCTTCCTCTGTAATTCTTTTTAATTCCTCTATAACCTCATCTTGAGGCTTACATCTTACAGGTCCTCTAGCATAAGGAATAATACAGTAGGTACAAAAGTTTTCACAGCCATCCTCAATTTTAACGAAGGCTCTTGTATGATCATAGCTTGTTACACCAAGCTTTTCATATTCTGTAGCCTCTAAAATATTTAGAATATCGATTCTTTTTTCCTTTCTATTGCCACTTAGCATAGCATCAATGGTATCTACAACCGATTTTTTATTACCATTACCAATTAGAATATCGATTCCATCAATTTCCTTTGCCTCATCGTTTGTTTGTGCATAACAGCCCATAACACAAATAATTGCCGATGGATTCATTTTTATACATTTATGAATCATTTTACGGCTTTTCGAATCTGCAGTATTCGTTACACTACAGGTATTGATGATGAAGCAATCACAATCACTATCTGCCTCACCTACTATATAGCCTCTATCCGTAAGCTCGCATTTTAGCGCATTGCTTTCATAAATATTTACTTTGCAGCCTAAGGTTATAAAGCCTACCTTTTTCATTTTTTTAGCTCCATTTCATAACTGATTGCAGATAATATATAAAATACTGCCGTTTCTGTTCTTAATATTCTTGGGCCTAAGGCACAAGGAATAAAGCCCAAAGCCTTTAGGTATTCTAATTCCGCATCATCGATTCCACCCTCAGGGCCAATGACGCATGCGACTCTCATATTCTCACTTAAATTAGATATAATGCTCTTAAATGCCTTTAATTCGCCATTTTTTGCAGATTCCTCATAACATACAATTTTCACATCAAAAGACGAAAAATCGATAGTTTTTAAATAGGGTATGGAAGGTATATTTGGAATACTATCTCTATAGGATTGTTCTGCTGCCTCTTTAGCAATTTTTCTAAAGCGTTCAAGCTTAGAATTGATCTTTTTTTCCTCAAGCTTGACAATACTTCTTTTCATAAATGTTGGAATGATTTCTTTAGCACCAAGCTCTGTTCCATGCTTGATGATTTCCTCCATTTTATCGCCCTTTGGGTAGCCTTGAAATATAGATACAAAAACCGGCAACTCTGTATTACCGGCTTTTTCTTCTAATATTTCAAAAGTAACCTCATCCTTAGTAACGGTATTAATTTTTGCATAATAGGTTTTATTTGAATCACTTACCATAATCTTCTCTCCGCCCTTATATCGTAGGACCGTTTGAATTTGGTATGCATCATCGCCTAAAATAACCCCACTTGATAAATTTTTGGTTGTGATGAAGTATTTTTGCATAATTATTGTTCTTTATACTTTCTATATTTCATTTCCATTAGGAATAATAATGGTAATCCTAAAACATCAGCTGTAATAAAGCCGCATGCATAGAAGCAAGAGAAATATACAGCCTGAGTAAAGCTTTGATCTACCATTGTAAAGAAAGCCATAGCCCAAATAACAAGACCGATGGCAACAAAGGCTAAATAAACTACATAAGCTGTAATACGTAGGGCAGGTACGAATACACTAATATTATGCTTTGCAGCCTTTAATACCATTTGATATGTTTCCTCATCCATTGCCTCTGTTATGATACAATCATATGCATATGGTGCCATATTCTTTCTTTCATCTACATCACCCTTGTTATTTTCAACAAGAGGGCAAATGAATACTAATTCCATAGTTTCATTATTCTGATATAGGTTATATAGGCCTCTAAACTTTCTTCCAGTTTCAATTCTTGTGTATTTTGAGAAATCAATTACAGGCTCCTCTACTTGATTAAAGCAACCAGCATTAACCAAATTGATAGCCTTCTCTGTAAGCTCTCGATTATTTTCAGCTAATAATAGCTTTTCATATTCCTTTAATTCAGGAGCTTTTTCAGGAATTAAAGTTTCCTCCTGCTCAACCTCTTCTAATCCTTCAAATTGATTTTGTTCCATAAACAAATACCTCCAAAAGTAAACTATTGTAATTTTATCATTATTCCAACGTCAATTCAAGCAAAAGAGAAAAGACCTGATGAAATCAGGCCATATCTTATTTAAATAAGCTCTTAAATTTTTCCCAAGGAGATTTCTTTTCCTTTTTTTCGCACATTTGTAGCTGAGAAATAATATCTGCCTCTTCCTTAGATAGGCTCGTTGGAACTACGACATTACAAATGACGTATTGGTCACCTCTTGAGGATCCACCCTTAGGATTTTTGGTACCTCTACCTCTAAGACGAAGCTTTGTGCCTGGCTGAGTTCCCTGAGGAATCTTTAAAGAAACATTACCATCGATGGTTGGAACCTCGATATTATCACCTAAGGCTGCCTGGCTGAAGGATAGTGGAATTTCAAGATAGATATCCTGACCATCACGCTTAAATTGTGGATGCTCAGCCGCAAAAATCTTAATGTATAAATCACCATTAGGTCCACCATTAAAGCCAGCCTCACCTGCACCTGGTACACGAATGGTCATACCAGATAGGATACCTGCTGGAATATTTACATCGACCTCTTTTGTTCTTCTTACTCTACCCTTACCATTACAATCTGGACACTTCTTTGTAATAATCTTACCCTTACCATTACAGTCTGGGCACTGTGCTTCTACATTGGTGTAGCCAAAGATTGTCTGTTGACGCATAATAACTCGACCACGTCCACCACACTTAGGACATGTTTTTACATCACTCTTCGATGCGGCACCAGAACCACCACAGCTCATACATTCATCATCTACTGTGATACGGATTCTCTTCTTACAGCCGAAAACAGCCTCCTCAAAGGTAATATTCATTTGTTTTTCTACATCCGCACCCTGGTGAGGTCCATTTGAGGATCTTCTTCCTCCACCAAAGAAGGAATTGATGATATCCTCAAATCCACCAAAGCCAGCGCCACCAAAGCCAGA
>JAFPIE010000004.1 GCA_017388605.1 Acholeplasmatales bacterium
GTAATCGCAAGAGGCATATATTCTTCTGTTTCCTTGCAGGCATAACCAAACATAATACCCTGGTCTCCTGCACCCTGCTCATGGTCAGATGATTCATCAACACCCATTGCGATATCTGGGGATTGTGGATCTATTGCAGTTAAAACGGCTAGATTATCGGCATCAAAGCCATATTTTCCTCTGACATAACCAATTTCAGTTACAGTATCTCTTACAATCTTTTGTACATCAACATAATGGTTTGTGGTGATTTCACCAAATACCATTACCATACCTGTTGTACAAATGGTTTCACATGCAACTCTACCATTAGGGTCATTCTTTAAAATATCATCTAGTATTGCATCACTAATTTGGTCTGCAATTTTATCTGGATGTCCTTCTGTAACACTTTCAGATGTAAAAAATCTTTTCATTATAAATTCTCCTTTAATGCTTGGGCAAGCTGATCTGCACAGCTTGTAGGTCTAGACCCACAAGTATTGCCCTCTAATATTTCAATTACCTTTTCGGCCTTCATTCCTTCAACAAGCTTTCCAATGGCCTTTAAATTACCATTGCATCCACCTAAAAAGGATACATTATGTACAAATCCATTATCATCAATATCAAAATGGATTTGGCGGGAGCAAACTCCCTTTGTCTTATACTCGTATTCCATACTATCTCCTACATTTCATCAAATATTTTTTCAAAATCCGAAGAATATCTTGTGAAACGGTCATATACCATTGGATCAAAATAAATCTTGAAGGATTTTTCCATATAAGCAATTGTGTTTTTATGATTATATGCTTTCTTATAAGGCTTAACGCTTCTCATAGAAACATATAAATCGCAAATTAAAATAATTTCAGATTCAAGCTCATTTTGAATCTCTCTTTCATGACGAATGAAAGTATCATCGTCAGAACCCTCAAAGGTTGCTCTTAGGATATCTTCTCCCTTTCTTTTTAGCTGAAGCCTTGAGATGAGCTTACTACCTAATTCTGTTTGCTCACGTATCGCTAAAAACTTTTCCTCATCCGATTGAATATTTTGGAAGGAAAAATCTACCTTTTTATCGATATGAAGCCTAGAATAATTTACAACCTCATCACACTTTTCAGGGGATAAGGATAAAAGGGAGGAAAGCTTTTTAACCATTATAGCTAAAATATCCGCTTCCTTTTTTTCTTCTTCTGTAATCTTTTCGCTAGATAATGTAACATCAAAGATTTTCGTAACTACATTCGTGTAATCATCCTGAACCTTTCTTCTTTTTGCAAGCTCCTTTTTACGCTCATCCTGCATATAATTCGACATAGATACATAAATATATAAAATAAGCATAAATCCTACAAGAAGGATGGTTCTAATTAAAATATCTCTAAATTCTGTACCACTAAAAACTCTTTTAATACCTTCCCAGATATTAGAATTACCAGCTACCTCAAGCATAGAATAGGTAATGGTAAAATGTAATATCGTTACAATGACAACAACCCAAACGAACATATTCTTAAGCATTTTCTTATTTTGATAGAATGCGGCAATCAGCAAGGCTATATAAATTAAAATGTAACCTGCTTCAGATAAATAATGCTCACCTTGAATGTTTTCTACCTCACCATATTTTAATTTAACATAAACTAAAATAGAGGATAACAGCATATAGAATGCGGCCAAATACATCGCCATGGTTTGGCTTAAATTATCCTCAGGTCCTGTCTTTATTAGCCTACCCAAAAAGTAGTTGACTAAGGCCGTAACGGGGAATAATAATACAGTTAATAGCCAATTGGAGGAATTCGTTGGATCTCCAATGGATATAATCATGAAAATTAAGGTATAGATCATATTGATGACAAAGATAATATTTTTAATTACAATATTCTTTCTATATTGCACCATCTTATCATCTGTAATATCAATACCATTTTCAAATCCGAAATATTTTTGATAGAAGGTGTTGTTTCGGATTTTATTCTGTATTTTTGTTTTTAAGTTTTTCAGTTTTTTAAAAGCCAAAACATATCACCTCGCTTACAAATTTTATCATAAATTAGATAATTATTCACTAAGAATAATATCACCTAGGACAAAAATCTTTTGTCCATTAGAAAAATCTATACCCTTGGTAATCTTTTTTCCTGGCATTAGGACTAAATCTAGGGAAATCGCACTATCTAAGGTCTTAAGGGTAATTCCCTTTTTGATATTTAATACAGTACCTGGGAGTTCATTCCCTAAATGTTTGACCTCATGAGCTTTAAATACCTTAAGCTTTGTATCATGAACCTTCAAATAGGCACCTGGCTCATCTGCAAGGCCTCGAATTTGATTAATGATTTCCTTTGAGGCTTTATTTAATTTGATTTCTTCCTCTTCTACAGAAATATTAGCGGAATAGGTAGCTTTCGTATCATCCTGAGGAATACCTAAATTCTTACCATTATAAATATCTGGTAGGCTATTCAATAATAGATCTCTACCCATAATAGATAATTTATCAAATAGAATCGATGCAGTATCACTATCCTCTATTTTATATTCTTCCATACTATAGATTTTACCACCATCTAGCTTTTTAGCCATTTCCATAATGGTAACACCAGTTATGCTATCGCCTTCCATAAGGCATCTTTGAATTGGGGCACCACCTCTATGCTTCGGTAGCAAAGATCCATGAACATTCACCTTAACCTTAAATAAATTTAAAATCTTAGATGGAATATACTGTCCATAGGCAGCGGTAATTAAGGTATCCGCATGAAGGGCTTCTATTTCCTCGAAGATATCCTTAATGGATTCAGGCTGAATTAGGGGTAGTCCTAATTCCTTAGCCATGCTTGCAACTGGAGTATCTAAAAATACTCCCTTCTTCTTTACTCTATTAGGCTGTGAAATCACAAGTGCGATTTCATAATGCTCGTGTAATCCTTTCAATATAGGTACAGCAAAGCTGGGTGTTCCTAAAAATACAATTTTCATATAATCACTTCCTTGTTATCGATAAGGTTATGTCCTTATCGTTTTGATATAATGGATAAATATAGCTGATTTTATCTAAAACAGCATCATCCGCGGCTTGAACTTGGATTGTATAATGATACAAATCCTTTTTTTTGAAAATAAAGGCTTCGGTTGGGCCTAAGATAATAGAGGATTTCGATACTTCTCTTAAGGCGTTTGCGATATGAAATGCCTCAGCCTTTACCTTAGCAATATTCTTACCTATAACTTCAATTTCAATGGATTCAGAAAATGGAGGCATGAGGGCTGCCTTACGGAATAATATTTCCTTTTTATAAAAACCCTCATAATCATGATTCTTAGCCGCTTGAATGACATAATTTGATGGATCATAGGTTTGAATAATAACCTTACCATCCCTCTTGGCTCTTCCCGCTCTACCTGCAACCTGCTCAAGCAAATTGAAGGCAACCTGGTTCGCATCGAAGGTTGGGTAGTGAAGTGCAATATCGGCGTTTGCAACACCAACTAGCGTTACATTTTCAAAATCTAAGCCCTTAGTTACCATTTGCGTACCAACTAAAATATCGGCTTCATGATTCTTAAATTTGTGATAGCTTTCCTCATAATCACTCATTTTTGTAATACAATCTGTATCAAGCCTTAATACTCTTGCTTCAGGTAAGATTTTTCTTACTGCCTCCTCAAGCTTTTCTGTACCACTACCTACATACCTGATTTTATCTGAGCCACATTTATTACATTTAGAAACATTCATCATCTGGTATCCGCAGTAATGGCATTTTAGGGTATTCGTTTTCCCATGGTAGGTTAAGGATACATCGCAGTGAGGGCACTTAATAACCTCACCACAGCTTCTACACTGTACGAAGGAGGAATAGCCTCTTCGGTTTAGAAATAATATAGCTTGCTCCTTATTTTGGTAGCATTCAATTAATGCATTTTTAAGCTCTTCTCTTAAATCGACGATAGATACCTTTGGTAATGGCTTTAAATTTGCACGAAGAGGTAAGGA
>JAFPIE010000058.1 GCA_017388605.1 Acholeplasmatales bacterium
AAAGGATACATCCGCAAATAGATACCTTGCTTGGGTATGGCCAACAGGTAAGGATGGTCATTGGGAAGAGGTTGTTGTTTCTGGTGATGTTGCTTATATTGCAGTTCCTGTTGATGAACAAGGCAATTCATTAATTGCAAGCTCTAATTATCTATTAGCATCCTTCCCTAAGGATTATGATATTGATTCCTTATATGGCACTACAGCTAATGTTTGGGATGATAAGACTGGTCAAACAAGTGACTATAAGATGCAAGAGGATGTCATTCAGGTTTGTACAATTTAATGAAATAGGATTGCAGCCTTAACGGCTGCTTTCTTTTCATTATTTTTATGATTTTTTTAAAATAGACACGAATAATGTCAAAATGGCATTTATAATGCTATTAGAAATTAAAAAGGAGTTGGTTTTTATGCTTAAAGAAGGATTTATTATATGCGAGGAAGAAGAAAAAAGAAGAATCCTTGAAGAAAATAAAATGAAGAATTATATTTTTATGACTCCAAATATATTCTTAAAAAATATATACGGTGTTGTGAAAAATGAAGCATTGTTCTCTTTGATGGAAAAGTATTCCCTATCCTATGATCTTGCAAAGGAATATATGAAATATATACCTTATGTTTCTGATAAAACCTATAATAATGTAAAATTAGATTCCCTGGTTAGTGCGAAATCCTATTTAAAGAAGATGGGTTTAATTGAAGATAATCCATTATTTAGCTATAGATTAAATCAATTCCCTATAACCTTTTTAACTCGAAATATTAAAAAAGAGATTCAAAATATTATTCCAAAATTACAGGAAAAAACAGAGGTTATTCTTTTAAACAAGGAATCCAAAAAATTAAAGCCAAACGTTTATGAATATAAATCCATTATTGAGGAATGCTATGGCATTATGAATGAAATGAAAAAGCTACATCAGGAGGGTATTCCATATCAAAGAATGTATTTGATGAATATGAGTAGCAATCATGAATTTATATTTAAAAGATTATCTAAAACCTATAATATTCCTATTCGCTTTAAACCAATAAGGGATATAACCCATACGAATTTTGCAAAGGAATTCTTTAATCTATTAAAGGAAAAGGAATCCTTTAGTGAAATACTTACTATAGTAGAAAATTCAAACTATATTAAGCCTTTAATGGCTTTGATTAGTGATTATTCCTTAGAGGATAAGAATCCTATCGATTATATAGATTTCTTTAAAAGAGAATTCAAGAATTTCAAATATGAGGATACTTTATATGAAGATATGGTTAATGTATCGGATATCGTATCCTTAGGGGATAAGGATTATGCCTTTTATATGGGCTTTAACCAAGGAATATCTCCAAAGATTTATAAGGATGAGGAATATTTATCCGATTCCTTACTTCAACTATTAGGGCTATCTACATCGATAGATAGAAATATTGAAGAAAGAAATAATCTAATCTTCTTTATGGAAAACACAAAGAATTTATATATATCCTATCCACTTAAGGTTCAGGTAAAGGAGCTATATCCATCTTCCTTAATTCAAGCATTAGATTTAAAAACCTGCCCTAAGGAAGCACCTTTAGGCTATTCTATGGCAGAAGATAATTTAAGACTTAGTGTATATATGTCTATTTATGATAAGACAAAGGAGATTTCACCAGAGCTTACCTTCTATAATGTAGATCAAATT
>JAFPIE010000005.1 GCA_017388605.1 Acholeplasmatales bacterium
AAACTAATTCATTCATACCCTTTAATGCGATTAAACCATTATCAGAGTTGAATGTATCAATCATGTTAGTGAACTTACCAGTTGCATCTGTCTGCCATGCAGATTGACATAATCTTTCACCCTTCTCGTCTAGTCCGAAGAAGAATGCTGCAGAATACCAAATGTTACCTAAGTTGAATGAGAACTTAGTTCCAGTTGCGTTACACTTAGCGATAACTGCGGACATATCAGTCATATCAACGCCTTCCATAACTGACTTGTCATACATCATAATGTAACCATTATCGTTTGTTAATGGATAAGCGTATAATACGTCACCCATTCTACCAGAAATAAGACCACCCTCGCTATTACGAGTCTTAACATCTTCTAGGTAGTTGTTTGCAACCTTAGCGATTGCGTTACCCTGAACTGCTCTAGATAACTGGTCCTGAGCAAAACAGTAAATATCTGCAGCTGCATCTAGATCTTCTAGAACCTTACCAACTGCATCACCTTCACCAACTGGTGTAACATCAAGAGTAACCTTGTCATAGCCGTTAGCCTTTAACCAAGCATCACCCTTCTCTTTGAATAGTGTAGAAACACCATCAGAAGTAGAGCACCAAACTGTTAATTTACCAGCATATGCTTCTTCCTGTGGCTCATTTCCACCACCACATGAAGCTAAAGCAAGTGTTGCAACACCAGCGATAGCTAAAGTACTTAAAATTTTTTTCATACTTTCTTGTTCTCCTTTTAAAATATTTTAAGTGTTTTGTTTTCGTGTAAAGTATGTGCTATGCACACGCTTTCAGTACTTTCATTATAGCACTTATGTAAAACAAGTCAATAGCGTTTTCATTAAAATGAACGTTTTCGAAATTTTTTTCGTTGTTTTTCGAAAATAGTGTAAAAACATTGGTATTTTAGGCCAAATAAGGACATTTTTGTTATTAGTGTATGACAAAATGATAGTCAAACTATCAATGTTTTTCATGAAAATGACCATTTTCGGTAAAGCATATTTTACATTTTCACGAAATTTTTTTCATTGTTTTTATGAAAATAAGCGACAAAAATTAAAATTCTTTTTTTTATCCTTATTTATATATAAGAAAAAGCACAAAATTCAGGTGGAAAATTGTGCTTTTTCACAATTTATTTTTTCAAAGTATATGCATCAAATGCTGGAAGTAGATTGCCTTTGTAATCGGCAAAGCATTGGTTACACCAGTCGCTTCTTTCTTCCTTAACGAAGCCGCCGACATTATATTCCTGTGCTGCTTTTGTGCCCCAGCAAATACCTTCACCTGGAATTAATAATGGCTCCCAGAAGAAAATACCATCAAGCTTTTCTTCTTCTGCTCTCTTTAAGAATGCCCTAACAAAGGCAGCCTGACCTTCAGGGGTGAAGTCAAACTCCTTTTTAAAGCCAAATTGAGCATAGGTATCCTCACGGATAACTAAATGATCCTTACAGCCCTCTTTGTAATCCTCTAGGGTAAAGGCATAGCCAAGCTCCATAACCATAATTGGCTTTTTGAAGGTATCTCTACATAGATTTAATGTTCTATATAAATCATCAAATGTTCCATGCCAGTATGGATAATAGGATGCACCAATAATATCGTAATCTACATCATATTTCTTTAGCTCGTTAAAATATTCCATATAACGAGGAGTATCATATACTTTTTCTAGGTGGATGATAATCTTACAATCTGGGCATTCCTCTCTTGTAGCCTTAATTCCGGCTTTAAGGAAGGCACAAACCTTGTCATAGTTTAATCTTACGCCACCATCAGGATTGTCTAAAAGATGTCCATATGGCCATAATAATCCATTTGTAATTTCATTACCAATTTGAATTAAAGAAATAACAATACCATCCTTTTTTGCCTTAACTAAGGTTTCCTTTGTATAATCATATACATCCTGAATAATTTGTTCGTAGGTATGATTTTGCCATGCCTTAGGTAATACCTGCTTACCTGGGTCAACCCAGAAATCAGAATAATGAATATCAAGTAGAATTTTCATACCCTTAGACATTGCAAGCTTTGCAAGTCTCTTGAAATAATCATAATCACAGGTACCTGCACCATATTTCTTACCATCTAAGGAATATGGATTATGCCATAGCCTGATACGCATATAATCTACACCATTAGAAACGAATCTTTCTAGTGGGTCTACCTCTTTGCCGTTAAAATAGAATTTATTGCCAGCCTCTAATTCCTCTAAATATGTGGATGTATCAACACCTAAAATCATATTATTGCTCTCCTGCTTTATGTAATTCTACCTTAATTGGCTCGTTATCCTCACCAAAATCAACAACTCTGTATTTCATTAGCTTATAACGATATCTTGCTTGCTCGTTTAATCTTTCAACATCAGCTTCAGATCCAGTAAAACCACATCTTAAGCAATAATATTCCTTCTTTTCTTCATCAAAGAACATATCCATGTCGATATCACGCATGAAGCATGAAGGACAACGGAAGTTTAGTTTGCCTTTTGTAGACTGAGACATGTCTTCATTCCTCCATTCTTAAATGTCTTACGAAGTGCGATTCTAAATACAGGGGAGAAGGCAATACCCTCTTCTACCTCATACTCAGATACATCACCAGACATAACGATTCTAGTCTGGATTTCAGGAACAACAATATAAGCTTCCTTAGCAGAAGTCTTTGTAATCTTTCTACCCTTAAAGCCATATAGCATATTATCACTATCTACACCAAGTAATACGTGAGTTAAATCCTCTTGGTATTCTGTTGTACCATATCCTGCTGTAATATATTCTGTTAAAGTGATTTCTTCACCCTTTAAATCTGTTAATACATTACGCTCAGCAATAACCTCACCTGTACCCTCAACAAAGGTAAATACAGATTGAATTTCAATATCTGTATCTGCTAAGGTAACAGTTACAGGGTTTGCAGTAATTTTAACTCCACCCTCAACCTTTTCATACTTAGCTAAGGTACGGCATAGGCAAAGGTCAGTTTCCTCACCCTTAAATTTAACCTTACAAGACTTAATTGTACCTGCACCAGCATAATGAGTAAAGAAGCCTGTACGGTAGTTAATTTGAATTAAATATGGATAGGATGCATCATATACATGATCTGTACCAATACCAATCTTTTGAGGGATTCTTGCAACATAAGGACGTAGGTCAATCATTGCACCACCCTGGTTAAAGTCTAAGCATGTACGGATATATGGGTCAGCATACCAGAATAATTCCTTCTTAGATCCATATAGAATATCCTTCCATAATGCACATTCACCTGTATTATAGTTTGGATGGCAGCCTCTATAGAAATCAGCAAATTCAGCCATAGTTAAATCTAAAAGCTTACCTTCCTTCTTTAATTTACCATAATACTTCATACCATCCTCATAGGACTTAGCTAAAAGCTCATATGGAGCTTCCCATCTACCCTTACGGTTTAACCAGCCTGGTCCTACGAACATCATATTATATGAATATCCATTATTATATTTACCTAGATGTCTAAATTGATCAATTAGATTATATAAATATGGATATTCCCAAGTACCCTTATCCTCGTAATAAATCATACCTCTCAATACATTTTGAGGGTGTGTACCGAAGTTAGAGCCATTACCATCGAAGCAAGCCATTAAATCACGGCTTAGATGTGGGATGGCAACAATTCCAGAGTCATCAGCCTCATTTGCTGCAGGGCAGTGAGAATTTACCTTAGATGGAATCCATGGGTTCCAAGGACCTCCATCCATAAAGGTATACCAGGAATTATTACATGTATGGTATGCCTTAGGGCCTTCCTCCCAGCATGTTGCAACTGCACATTTAACGCTTGGGTAATGCTCCTTAATATAGTTGATGCAGTATGCATCCAAGAAATAAGAGCCTGTAGATTCAGGATAGAATCCAAACTTCTTATAGAATAAACCAAATACATCATCGATGATTTCTGCCTTTG
This sequence comes from Acholeplasmatales bacterium, assembly GCA_017388605.1. Next base: position 3,966 of record JAFPIE010000005.1, read on the forward strand.
TTTCATCATCAAACATCCAAATACAGAAATCCTCTGTTTTATACTTCTCCTTAAATTCCTTACAAGGAAGTCCTAGTAAGGATACACCAATTTCATCACCATATTTTTCGTGATGCTCCTTCGCAAGCTCACAAATCTTATCAGAGAAAAGGGAAGCATAAGTAATCTGAATGGTTGTCTTTAAGCCATACTTATGTGCCATTTCCTGCTGAAAGATGAAAATGTCAAGGGATTCATCCTTTAATCCCTTCTTTCCTCCTACCTTTTCTGCATATTCAGGGGAAAGCTCAGGACGGTGAATGATATTTACTACAAATTTGTTCTCCATAAATTTAAATACCTTTCTCTCTTTTTATATAAAGCCTTAAGCGTTATACCTATTCCATTTTTCCTGTTTTATCTGAGGATTCACAGTAATAATACTTATAATAAATTCCTGTCTTTTCATGATAAATCTCATTTGTTTCATCCATAAGCTTATTAATTTCAGCCTTATTCGTTGAATTAACTAATGCGATAGCACATCCACCAAAGCCAGCTCCAGTCATTCTTGCACCTAAAACGATTGGAGATTTTTGTAATTCCTCTGCAATCGTATCTAGGTGTAATCCTGTAACCTCATAATCCTCCTTTAAGGACTTATGAGAGCCATTTAGTAATAGACCTAAATCCTTAAGTCTACCCTCCTGCATAGCCTTTGTTGCCTCTTCAACACGAATCTCTTCTGTAATTGCGTGACGAGCTCTTCTATATAGATTATCTGTTAATTTATCCTTAACAGAATCAAGCTCTGCCATTGTGTATTCACAAAGAGTTGCCTTACCATATTTAGCCTTTAATACCTCAAGGGCAGCCTCACACTCAGCTCTTCTTTCATTGTATTTTGATTCACTTAAATTTCTTGGCTTGCAGGTATTGATGATAACTAAGGTAGCTCCATCAAGCTTAAAATCGAAATAGCTGTAATCTACAGTTGCACAATCCAAAAGAATTACCTTATCCTTTTCGCTCATACCAATAGCGAACTGATCCATAATACCACAGTTGACATGTGCATATTCTCTTTCTGCAGCTTGGCTCATCAACACACAATCTAAATTGGATAAGCCTAGCTTATATTCATCATTTACGATATGGCTAATTAATAATTCTAGTGCTGCACTAGAGGATAAGCCTGAAGATGCAGGTAGAGTTGATGTCATATATAAATCAAATCCATGATCAATTTTTGCACCCTTATATTTTGTTAAAACATAAATTACGCCCTTAACATATTTTGTGAAATCATCCGATTCACTATAGCCCTTTAAATCAAATTCATAAATGGCCTCATGATTAAAGCCTTCCGATACACATCTACATAAAGAATCACTTCTCCATGTAATAGCCCCATATATACCTAAGCTTATTCCCATAGGTAAAACCTTACCGCCATTATAATCTATATGCTCACCAATAATATTTACTCTTCCTGGTGAGAAATATAGCATTTTAGGCTTCACCCCAAAGGCCTTTTCATAACCCCTTATTAGCTCTTCTCTCATTTTATTCCTCCATAAAATATACCAATTTCCGTTATTTAAAATAACCACTGAAATTATATGAAATTTTAGATATAAATTCAATTAAAATGACCTTTATTGCGAAAACTCGAAATGTTTACGAAAATCCACTGAAAATGGCAATGAAAACGTGGAGGAAAATTGCTGAAAATAAGTAAAATTAAGCTATTTTAATATCTTTTATATTATAAATTGAAAAATAAACTAAAAATAATAGGAGCGAAAATATAAGCGTTATATAGATGCTTTGCATAGAAATATACCCATCTTTATAGCATAATATAGGTAATATTTCACCTCCTATATCTTTAATCGCTTGAAAGCTTGTAGTAAGCATATTTTTTACTAAGGATAAAAACAAAATTACCATAGGAGAAAAGATATTTGGTATTAATACAATAAGAACAATAGATAAGGCAAAATCAAAAAGCATAGAAGAAAAAATATAGGCTATTGTAAGCAAGGCTTTTGAATCCATCTTAAAGGTTGGATATAAAAATAAGGGTAATCCATAAAGTAAAACAAATTCAAATAACGCAAGCAATAAAAATAAGATACAGGCAGCTATTATTTTAGAAATACATAGCATGCTTCTTTTCGTATAGGATAGAAATAACGCATCAAAGGAATTCGATTGAAGCATATAGATAATCGATATTGTTGTAACTAGAATACCATTGAATATAGATAATACAAACAACGATTGCATGAAATATTTCTCATGAAAGCTTGCTGGATTTATTTTATACAAATCCATATCAAAATTAGGATTTATAATGATGATTAATGCCAAAATCATAAATAATATAGAAACTAAAAAAATGATAACTGTACTCTTTTGAAATACATAATTTAAATAAAGACTAATTAGATTAATCCATTTCCTTCCTTCTTTTCTTCTCATAGACCATTCCCTCCTTTACCTCAATTACAATTGGATTTAGCTCATTAAAGTAGCTTTTATTATGCAAGGATATTAAAACTAATTTATTTTCCTTTAATTTTTCCTTAATTGCGTCTCTAAATACCTTTTTCGCATAATCATCTAAGCCATCCATTGGCTCATCGAATAAATAGATATCCGCATCTTGGCTTAATATTTGTAAAAGCCCAAGCTTTTGTAAATTTCCCTTAGATAAATCCCCTATTCTCTTATTGGGGATTTGATATTCCTTCATTATATTTGCATAGAGCTCATTTTTATCATGCCTATCATAGAAGATTTCATATAAATAATTCTTAACCTTCATAAGCTTAGGCATACTAAATTTATCTGGCAAATAGGATATAACACCATCCTTTATAATCTTTCCATCTGTCTTATAAATTAATCCTGCAATAAGCTTTAAAATGGTAGATTTACCACTACCATTTACTCCCATTAGAATATAAAGATTTCCATTTGTAAACTCTATACTCATATTAGAAAAAACAATATGATCCTTATACTTCTTTTCTAAGGAAACTAAATTAAGCATAGCTTATTCCTCCTTTTTCCATCATATTCTTGTATTCGTTAAAATCATACATATTCGTCATAAAATCAAAGGTATCTATATAATAGGTTTTTGTATCTACTGTGATTACTATATAGCCCATTCGAATTAAATTTATATTTCTATACCCTAAGGGTATAAATAATGTATTGGAGGATAGATGTATGATATTACTTTCCTCTACATAGCTTGGATTATAGGAATCATATATCTTATTTAAATCACAAATATTATCTAATTTGGTATCAAATAATGCCTTAGATAATATGCCATAACAAGCATTTCCTATTCTTAGACTACTCATATATTCATAATTCTTAGTAAGAGTTATATTAATTCCAGATAGAATTAAGGATTGATTCATATAGGTATAGGTACCATATAAATTCGATATGGATAATAAAGAATAGGATATAGGATTTAATATGGAGAATGCTCCATATTTTAGGGTAAGAATAAATTTTTGATTCTTAATTTCTAAGATAGATTCCTTACTATAATATTCATCTTCTATCATCTTGGGCATTTTGGCATAGATTCTTATAATAGAATAATCCTTAAAATCAAAGGTATTGCACCTTACAGAATCTAAAACAATCGATGTTTGATCAAGCTTTAAGGTATAGATATTTAATTCTGGGTTTTTAATTAAGCTATTCTTATCAAAGGAATAAACATCAAAGGAGATTTCTCTTTCACTATCATAGATATATGCCTTCCCCTCAAGGGGTGAATAATATTCATAGGAGGTTATCTTTTCCTTTGAATAAAAAATCAAAAAGATTGTAGATGCTATAAGCAATAGAAAGGTAATACATATTCCTTTTTTCATATGCTTCTTTTCTCCATCTTTGAAAATTGACTCTTTAAGGTTACAAATTCAAATGCCCCAACATACCATCTATTCCACCAATAATAAACGGCACATACCCCATTCGTTAGAGTAATCTCCCCAGTAAGATATACGATTAGCCTTGAGTCCGGCTCAATCGTAAGCTTCATCGTTCTTTTTTCCTTCACTGAGGTTGTGGTTGTTGTAGAGTAATCAACGGAGGCCTTAGCTGCACATTCGACCTTAACCTTTTTGATCGTACCACCACCAGATGCCGATAAGGATTCACTCGTTTGGAAGGATACCTTATTATTGGTTTCAATAGAATATTCCAAATTATATTCAATTGCAGTCTTCGATGTGTTTTCAACACTATATAGAGTATTGGATATATAAGATCCATCCACTGCCTTATTGTCTATAACAACAACAACATCCATCCAATATCCTCCTTCTGTTTTTCTAACTAATTCCTCATATTCCTCGTGGGTGTAATACCGAATTAACTTCCCACTCGATAGCATAATCTCACTATAGGATAGGTAATCTGCGGATTCTGCCGCATGAATATTAATACAGGAGCTAAAATAGAGTGCTCCAAAAATAAGAAATAAAATAATTAATCTTTTTTTCATGTTCTTTTCCACCTTTCATA
>JAFPIE010000006.1 GCA_017388605.1 Acholeplasmatales bacterium
ATATTGAATTACATTACCGATAGAGAAATCGTAATGGATCTGATTCAAGATACCTATTTAACCCTCGTAGAGAAAAAGGATTCCTATAACGCCAAATGCTTTACAGCCTGTTTTTGTTGAATGTTTTTTGGGGGTGGGATATAATTAAATTGGAGGTCTATATTAGATGTCATAAATGCATCTGGTGATATATTTAATTATTCGCTTATTTGCAGAATTCGTCCGGTTATTATAAATTTATATAGAGAGGTGATTTAAAATATGAAAAAAATGTATTTTTTAGTTTTATCCTTGTTTGTTTTTACATTAAGTGCATGTTCGAGTGTTTATGCAGGAAGTTATGAAACAATCGACCTTAAAGTATCTTATACTATAAGTGCATGGCACACTCTCATTGCTGATGAGGATCCAGAACAAAGATTGATAGGTCCATATGGGCAATTTGTTGGAGGAAGTTGCGAATTAGACTTTGGTGAGTATGAATTTTATAGTGATGAAGATATGTTTTTAGCAGATGGCGACATTCTTAGATTAACCTATTCAAATGATTTCGAATTAAGCAATAAAATTTATGCTAAAGATATGGTGAAAATTGAAAGAATAGCTAATGAATCTATAACAAAAGTTGATGAAGAAAGCATTGAAAGAGGTAAAAAAGGTTATATAGTCAACATTAATCCTATACAGGGTTGTGCTACTCCAGTAGTTATGTCTAAAGATTATACAATAGGAGAATTAGGAAGTTCTTGCATAACAGAGCTTTATATGTCTAGTTCTATGCATAATAATGGAGAAGAGTATATCGTTTATTATGCATTTAATCCTATAGAGAATTAAAAAACGAAATGTAAATTATTGTTTTAGATCATTGAATCCGATAATTTTGATTAAGAGAGAAGCAATTCTCTCTTTTTTAGTGCATAAAGAAAAGGCAATAACCATATGGCTATTGCCTTAGTCTATTAATTTGCTTTATAAGCAATGATGGTTTGATATGGATAAATTGTTGTATTTCCAGATACAGTAGAATATTTACCTAAGGTATCTAAATATAATGTATATCCACTTAAATTTACTGTTGCAGTAGAATCATATCCATTATGATGAATAATTCTATATGTACCATTAGCAGTTGTAATATCATAGTAGAAGTAAGATAGATTTGTTTGATCATAAATCATACTATTTCTTACATTAGAACAAGATGATACAGGTAATGTAATATTACCAGAAGCCTTTAATTGGCATAATTTCTTGTAATTTTGGAACATATTGTTATAAGTAATCTTTAATGAATAATCTAAGTCATTTACAGCATAACCTGAATTATAGGAATTATGCTCGCCTTCCTTATCTCTTAGGAATTCCTCACCCTCCTGGATGAAGGAAATACCTTGGCTTGTTAATACTAACGCATTTGCAAGTGTTGACATCTTCGCTGCGTTTTGACCAGTGATATTATTTGTTGCAAGACCATCGGCAATGTTATAGTTATCATGGCAGGAAATATAGGATACTGTGTATGGAACATTATTTGATCTATCATCACCAATAAAGCCCATGACACCATTTTGAATGGCATAAATATCACTACCGTGGTCACCACTACCATTTACCCAACCCCAGGTATTGGAATTCGATACGCTACCTAATACAGCATCACGAATGGTTGAGTTGAAGCAACCGAAGTGCTCCCAAGAGCCATAATTGTATAAGCTACATAATTCAGCGCCAGCATAATCAATACCTGCAGCTGCCCAAGGCTCACCATATACGACAATATTCGATTTTACATTGGTTTGAAGATTATATGCTAAAGCATCCATAGTTCCAATATCATGGATTCCCATTAGATCGAAGCGGAAGCCTCCAAGCTTATATTCTCTTGCCCAGAATTCAGTAGAATCAATCATGAACTTTCTCATCATGATATGCTCACTACATGTTTCATTACCGCAACCAGATCCATCTGCCATATAGCCATTAACATAACGGAAGTAGTAACCAGGCATTAGATAATTGAAGTTTGATGTCATCGCATCACTTACATGGTTGAATACAACATCCATGATAATAGTAATGCCAGCCTGATTATATTTCATTACTAATGTCTTGAATTCTCGAATTCTTTCATATCCATCGTATGGATTTCTAGAATAAGAACCATCAAGTACATTGTAATTTAATGGGTTATAGCCCCAGTTGAAGGATGGATTTACCTCATCATTTGCAGAATCAAAGATTGGAAGTAATTGAACTGCATTGACGCCTAATTCCTTAATGTGGTCAAAGCCTGTAGTTACAGTTGTACCAGCTTCTGTATAGGTTGTACCTTCCTCACAGAAGCCTAAATATGTTTTACTTAATAATGGATTACCACCCCAAGTAGATGAGGATGTTAAATCGGCAATATGTGCCTCATAAACAGCTAAATCACCAGGGTTAATGTCTAATGTTTGAATAGAATCCCAGCCTTCTGGGTTTACAGATTCAAAATCAACAACCATACCACGAAGTCCATTGACACCTGCAGATTTTGCATAAGGGTCAACAAGCTCTTGGCTATCATACATGAAATTAGAAACGACATAGGTATAATATTTACCAGATAAGTCACCAGTTACAATCTTACTCCATACGCCCTTAGCGCCTAAGGTCATATCGTATTCTGTATAGGTATCATTTCCACCTAGGTAGGATGGAGTACCCGTTGCATAAATTCTAAGCTTCATGGAAGTTGCAATTGGGCTCCAAACCTTAAATGTTGTGCTCGATTTAGAATAGATTGCGCCAAGCTCACCATCAAATCCATAGGTAGCTTCAAATCTAGATGTGGAATATAAATACATCATATTTCCTTTAGCACTACCCTTACCATTTGCAAATGTAACCTCTAGAAGATATACATCATTTACATTTGGCATAGTAGAACCAAATTTATATTCAACGTATGTAGGAGTATTTGAAGTTAAATTCGAAGAGGATGATCCTGAATTAATGAATTCAGTACCATTCTTTAAAATCTTCCAATTGATTGCAGAGGATGCTAATCCAAAATTCATATAGAATTGATTGTCTTCATTATTTTGATAGAAATTGAAATAGCTAATCTTCGCGCCAACAGTTTCAGCAATAGAAGAATATCCACCTGCGGAACCACCAACGAAATATACATGCAAATAGCCATCAGCTTCCTTCTTTAAATCGGAAAGCTTAAAGTATTTATTTGTACCATCCTTGCTCCAGTCTGTTTCCTTTTTGATAATTACACCAAAG
>JAFPIE010000059.1 GCA_017388605.1 Acholeplasmatales bacterium
CGGGATATGGAATCTGATCGCCCTATGGATAGGCTTGTTTGTGGTGATGTAGGATATGGTAAGACCGAAGTAGCACTACGTGCCGCATTTAAGGCTGTACTTGGGGGAAAGCAGGTTGCGGTATTAGCCCCAACGACTATTTTAGCGCGTCAGCACTATTACACATTTAAAAATAGAATGGAAAAATATGGTGCTAGAGTAGAATTATTAAATTGGTTTATCCCAATGAAGAAGCAGCGTGAAATCATTGAAGGTATTGCCTTAGGCAGCGTAGATGTTGTCATTGGTACCCATAGATTATTATCCAAAGAGGTAGAATATTTAGATTTAGGATTATTAATTGTAGATGAGGAGCAAAGATTTGGCGTTACCCATAAGGAAAAGATAAAGGCATTAAAGGTCAATGTAGATTGTATCACCCTAACAGCAACCCCAATCCCTAGAACATTACAAATGTCTGTCATGGGTATAAAGGATTTATCTATGATTGAAACTCCGCCAAAGAATAGATATCCTATTCAGACCTATGTATTAGAAAGAAATGATAGAATCATTAGAGATTCTATTGAGCGTGAGCTTGCAAGAGGTGGCCAGGTATTCTATTTATATAACCGAGTAGATACCATTTTAGATATGCAAGAGCATTTGCATGAGTTAGTTCCTGAGGCAAGAATTTGCGTTGGACATGGCAAATTATCTAGAGAAGAGCTTGAGGATGTCGTTACAGATTTCATCGATAAAAAATATGATGTCCTACTTTGTACAACCATCATTGAAACAGGTATTGATATGCCAGATACCAATACGTTAATTATTCATGATGCGGATAGGCTAGGATTATCCCAAATGTATCAAATTCGAGGTAGAGTAGGTAGATCATCGAAAATAGCTTATGCCTATTTAATGTATGAGCCAAGAAAGGTCTTAACCCCTGAGGCAGAAAAAAGATTGGAAACCATTAAGGAATTTAATGAGCTTGGCTCAGGCTTTAAGATTGCGATGAGAGATTTATCGATAAGAGGATCTGGTGATTTACTTGGCGAGGAGCAATCTGGATTCGTTGAATCGGTTGGTATAGATATTTATTTAAAAATATTAGAAGAGGAAATCGAAAAGAAAAAGCATCCAGAAAAAATCTCCTTTGATGAAGAAAAGAAAAAGGAAGATATTTCTATGGTTACTCCGCTTGTCTCTAGAACCATTCAATCGAACTATATTGATAATGATGATACAAAAATTGAGATTCATAAGAAGATTGATGCAATTAATTCTATTGCAGGATTACACCAGCTTGAAGCTGAGCTTTTAGACCGCTTCGGTGAAATAAGTGAGGAATTATATCTTTATATGTACGAAAAATTGCTTAAATCCTATTGTAAGCAGCTTCATATTTATCGAATGGATACATCAAAGCCAACCTTAGTTACATATTTTATGGAGGCAGATCAAAGTAAAAAGAAGGATGGAAATTTAATGTTCCAGGAGGCTTATAAGGCTAAGGTTATAAAGCTTGGCTATACAAATGGAGAAATTACAATTACACAAACGATTTTTCCAAAAAATAAGCTTTTAAGCTTTAAACAGGCATGTGATTATTTTTCAAAGATTTTATAGGAATTCAAATAGACATTTTTTTCTTAAAAATGTATAATATTATAAAAGGTTAAGTTTTTATTTTGGAGGTGGCACTATGGCACTATTTAAATCAGTTCCAGCAATATCTACACAAAAGGATACATCTAAACCCATCGGTAAAAAGCCTGAAGCAAAGGTAACAGCTGAGGATTTAGAAATTAAAAAGCCAATGAGCTCTCTTGAAGAGGATGAGATTCTAAGATCTAGAATTAAAGAGCTTGATGAAGATGCTCCTGAGGAAGTGTATTACGAGGATGAGGAGGAAACTCCAAAAATAGAAGAAAAGAAGGAAGCCCCTAAAAAAGAAGTAAAGGCAGAACCAAAGAAAGAGGCAAAGCCTATAGTAAAGGAAACACCAAAGGAAGAAGCCAAGCCTCAAGTAAAGGTAGAACCAAAGAAGGAAGCAAAGCCTGAGGTAAAGGCAGAACCAAAGAAGGAAGCCAAGCCTGAAGCAAAGGAAGAAGCTAAACCTGTAGTAAAGGAAGCTCCAAAGGCAGAAGCAAAGCCTGAGGCAAAGGAAGCGCCAAAGGAAGAGGCAAAGCCAGAAGTAAAAGCAGAACCAAAGGTAGAAGAAAAGCAAGAGGAAGCAAGACCTTTAACCCCTGAGGAAAAGAAGGCTAAACAGCTAGAAAACCTAAGAAAGGCACGTCTTGCAAGAGAAGCAGCTAAAGCAAAGGAGAATGAGAATATGGCAGAAGCTAAGACAGAAAAACCAAGAAAGCTTGTAACGGAGACAAAAAAACCAGTGGATATGTCTAAAATGGTTATGACAGCAAAACCTAAAAAGGACACGAGTGGTAAGACTGTTTACCATGTATCTAAGCGTGGTGAAACAAGAGAGGACCGCGTTTGGAAGGTCTTTATTCAAGAATCAAACAAGGTAATTAAATTATTTGATTACCAAGAGGAAGCCTTAGAATATGCTAAGCAATTAGCTAAAAATAAGAACGATGGCTCTTATGTAATTCTTCATGGCTTAAATGGTAAAATTAGAAAATATTAATTCTGTGGGCTCAGCTTGAGCCCATTTCTTTTTTCAAAATTCAATTTCATTATCTTATTTCTTATGCTAAAATAGAATTGGTAGAAGCGATTATTTATTAAATTATTTTTCTTTTAAATAGTAAGATGACAATTATTAAGAAATCTATTTAAAGGGGAATGTCAGGCCTTGTCACCCTGATGGTTTTTATATGTATCGAGTACTTATATTAGAAGAAAGCATTCTTGGAAGAAATGTAGAAAAGGCATTTAAAAAGGAAGATCTTATTTCCTATAAGTTTTCCCATTTTAAGGATGGCGAAATGCTTGTGGAATTAAATGAGCCTGTACGTGGGGATGATGTTATTTTACTTGCATCCGTATCTCACCCTGTAAATGAGAATTTGGTTAAAATTATGATTTGTGCTGATGCCTTAAGAAGAGCATCTGCAAAATCCATTTGTCTATTTACACCATATTTAGGCTATGCAAGACAGGATAGAAGAATGAATCCTTGGCAGCCAATTACTGCAAGATTGGTTGCGGATTTACTTCAAACCTCAGGTATAACTAGGGTTATTACCTTCGATTTACATGCACCTCAAATTGAGGGATTCTATAGTATTCCTATCGATAATATTCCGGTTTCTGCCATTTTAGGCTCTATTTGGAGAAAGTCCTGTCCTCCAACATTCAACCCAAATGACGATGTTGTCGTTTCCCCAGACCATGGTGGAGTCGTTCGTGCTAGAGCGTTTATGAACGCTGCAGAAATCCCTAATTTAGTTGTTGTTAATAAATATAGAGAAAAGGCCAATGAGGTTGCCTCTATGCAGGTTATCGGTAATGTAGAAAATAAAAATGCTATCATAGTGGATGATTTAGTTGATACCGGTGGAACCTTAATGAAGGCTTCATCCGAGCTTAAGAAGCTTGGAGCTAAGGATATTTATATTTTCTGTACGCATGGAGTATTTTCAGATAATTCTATAAAGAAATTAAGCGAATATCCTGATATTACTAAAGTCATTATTACGAATACTATAGATAAATCAAGTGAGCTTATTAATGATAAGATTGAATATCTAGATCTATCTAGAGTAGTTATAGGTATTATTAAAACCTTCCAGGAGGGTAAGCATTTGATTGATTTCTTGCATGCAATGCTTGCGTATGACCCAAATAAGGATGAAGAATTAATGAAGCAAAAAAAGAATTAGGATAGGGAAGGCATGTGCCTTCCTTTTAATATATATGCACATACATATACATACATATGCATGCGTGCATACGCGCACGCGATAGGGAAACAAGTTTTTCACCTAATTCCTATGAAAGTGTAGTTTTCATTAAAAAAAGATTAAAATACAGATCCTATAGTATAACTTAGGGTCTTTTTGTTATTTGGATGGATTATTTTTAATATATTACCCCCTATTATATATTTATATATAATAAAGAAAAAAATAAAAAAGAACTTGCATTGACAAAACTTTTCCTGTATAATAGAGAAGGCTCTATATCGAGCAAGAAGTGGCTGTGAAGTGGGAGGTTGCTGACACACCGAAGAGCGTTGTCATTAACCGTGTGTTAGGTTTTCCCATGGAGCAAGTCTATACGCAGATTATAGGCGAAAGGAGACTTAAAAAAATGGCAAAAGAAAAAATTAAAATTCGTTTAAAGTCTTATGATCACAGATTATTAGACCAGTCAGCAAAGAAGATTGTTGACAGTGTTAAGAAGACAGGTTC
>JAFPIE010000060.1 GCA_017388605.1 Acholeplasmatales bacterium
CCAATCTATCAATTACTTGCTTTAGCAGGTATTCCATTTATGGATACCATAACCTATATTTTAGTTATTGCATCCTTAGTTCAGTTCATTGAAATGGTTATTAAAAAATATTCACCAACGCTTTATAAAGCTTTAGGTGTATATCTACCACTTATTACGACGAATTGTGCCGTTTTAGGTGTTGTACAAGGAAATACAGACCAAGGATTAGATTTTGGTACCTCCATGGCAACTGCCTTAGGTACCTCCTTGGGATTTGCGATTATTATCTTCGTCTTTTCTACAATACGATATAAGCTTGATGCCTCTGATTGCCCTAAGGCATTCAAGGGCATTCCTATTGCCCTTATTACTGCAGCCCTAATGGCAATGGCATTCTTAGGATTATCAGGAATGATTCAGATATAATGAATAAATATTTAATTATTAGTATTGTAGTTATAGCCGTATTAGTAGGTGTATTTTTCTTAAGCTATTTCTTAAATAAAAAAACTCCAATACCTAAGGGCTGTGAGAATTTAAGAATAGGTAAGGAAGGATGTATGGGCTGTAAAAATTATGATTGTAGTATAAGATATAAGCTTGATATTAAAAAGATTGAAGAAGATATAGAAGAAGAAAAGGAGGAATAGGTGTTGGAAATATTATGGGCAGTATTAATTCTTGCAGGATTAGGGCTTATTTTAGGTCTTGGCCTAGCCATAGCATCTAAAATCTTCCATGTTGAGGTGGATACTCGAGTTGAGGATATAACAAATATTCTACCTAATGCGAATTGTGGTGCATGTGGATACCCAGGCTGTAGTGGCTTTGCAGAGGCAATAGTGAACGGTACTGCAGAAAGCTTAAGTCAGTGTAAGCCAGGCTCAAAATCGGGTAAGCCTGAGGAAATAAGAAAGTATTTAGATAGCCATCCAAACCAGGATGGATCTATAAATCCAATTAAAGTGAAATAGATTGAGGGAGCTTGGCTCCCTCTTTCAAATTTGACATTATTTCTAATTCGTATATAATTTAAAGAAAGAAACGGAGGCAATACTATGGAAAATAATGAAAAATTAGATGAAGAGATTATTAAAGAAAATAGTGAATTAAAATATCAAGCACCATTAAAAAATAATAAAAAAAGAAATATTGTTGCGTATGTATTTTCGGGATTAACGATTCCTTTAGGATTCATTACTCTTTTATTCTTAGATGCTGCAAGTAAGCTGATTCGAGCTGAACCTCAGGAGGTTGGTGGCTTTGCAGAAGCCTTCGGTGCAGCACTAGGTACAGCAATTGCTGTAGTCGTTGCTATTCTATTTGCCATTATGGCAGGTATTGCAGCTTTTGTTTTCGGTATTGTTTCAATATCCATTTTATCTACTTGCATAAAGAAAACAGAAAAGAAGAGAAAGATTGCAAATATTGTAATATTATCTATAGTTTGTGCTGTTTTAGCTTCAATTATTATAGGAATGATATTAGTATTATTTGTATTCCCAAATATGGGAAGCCAAGCGAGCATGGCTTTAATGTTGTAGTGATAGATAGCATTTATGCTATCTTTTCTTTTTCCAATAACATTTTTATGATTTCGTGATAAAATTAGTGTAAAGGCGGTGTTGTTTATGAAAAAGAACAACTTAAAGGCTTGGCTATACCTACTTCCTGCATTTATCTTTTTAGGGTTTTTTACAATTTATCCACTAGTGGATATATTTGTATATTCCTTTGAAGAAAACTTCCAATTTACAAGGGAGGCAACAGGAATAGGCTTTGGAAACTATGGCTTTGTACTTAACGATGAAAAATTTTTATCTGCAGTAAGAAATACTTTAATTCTAGTTATTATTACTGTTCCATTATCTACAATTATTGCATTACTGATTTCCGTCGGGTTAAATCGAATTAAATTCTTAAGAAAAATATTTGAGACTATATTTTTCTTGCCCTATGTTACAAATACCTTAGCTGTAGGTATGGTATTTATGCTACTTTTTAATAAGGAATCGAGTGAAAGTGTAGGTATTGTAAATTCTATTTTAGGTGTATTTGGTATTAACGCTATCGATTGGGTAGGACCTACCTCAAGCTATGCTGCTAAAATGTTTGTTTTATGCTTTTACACAATTTGGTATGTAATGCCTTTTAAAATCCTAGTATTGACTGGCGCAATAGCCTCTGTCAGAAAGGATTATTATCAGGCTGCAGCAGTAGATGGTGCATCAAGATTTACTGTATTTAAAAGGATTACAGTACCTATGATATCCCCAATGATTTCTTATTTAATCATTACAGGCTTTATTGGCGCATTTAAATCCTATAGTGATGCCGTAGCCTTATTTGGTGAGGATTTAGATAGTGCTGGTATGAATACCATTGTTGGTTATGTATATAATCAATTATATTCCAATACAGGTGGATATCCATCTAGAGCAAGTGCCGCTGCCATTATTTTATTCTTTATTATTTTAGCGATTACATGCATTAATCTACTTGTAAGTAGAAAGCATGTTCATTATTAGGAGGTATAGTATGGAAGCATTAAAAATGGATACCTCTAAAAAAAGCATTCGTGCTTATAATACTCTAAGAATTATTGGAAAGATTGTCATTTATTTCTTTTTAATTGCCTGGGGTGTTATTGTATTATTCCCATTCTATTTTATGGTAATTACATCCTTCAAGGAATTTGCCACATACGCATATACATCCTTAGATATATATGTTATGTACCCAACCTTTGATAACTATAAGAGTGCTTGGGTAGATGTAGATATGATTGGATATTTATTAAATACCTTAATCTTTTCTTTAGTTACAACAGCAATTATGCTCGTTGTATCCACACTCGCGGCATTTGCCTTTGCAAGATTAGAATTTAAGGGTAAGAATTTAGTATTTACACTATTCTTAGCTATGATGATGATTCCTAATGAATTAGTAATCATTACAAATTTTGTAACGGTTACGAATGCAGGATTAACCAATTCCTATACAGGCTTAATATTACCATCGGTATTATCTGTATTTTATATTTATTTATTAAGACAAAATTTCATGCAGGTACCAGATTCTATGTATTATGCTGCAAAGGTAGATGGATTATCTGATATGAAATATTTATTAAAGGTTTTAATACCTTTATCTAAACCTACCATTATTACAATTATTATTCTAAAGCTAATTGAATGCTGGAATTCCTATGTATGGCCAAGATTAATTACTTCAGAAGTAGAAGGTCAAAAGAGCTATTTCTTAGTAAGTAATGCCATTGAGGCAATGCGTAATTCAGGCTTTGGTAAATCGAATATGCCTGCTATGATGGCAGCGGTAGTAATTGTATCGATACCACTTTTAATTCTTTTTGCAATATTTAGAAATCAAATTATGTCTGGTGTTGCAAGAACAGGTACGAAGGGATAGTGATAATATGAAAAAGAAATTACTGACCTTTGGACTTTTAAGTTTAGCTACTATTACATTATGTAGCTGTCACCATGTAATGAGCCATGAAAAATTTATCGTTCCTACAACATTTGATGAAAATAAGCAATATACAATATCCTTTTGGGCAAAGAATGATTCTGACCAAAGACAGGTAGATGTATATAAAAAGGCTATATCTGAATTTAATGAATATTATCCAAATATTACCATTGAGCTTAGAAACTTTACCTCATATCCAGATATCTATAGAGAGGTATTAGTAAACCTAAATACAGATACTGCACCAAATGTATGTATCTCCTACCCAGATAATGTAGCAACCTATCTAGAAAGTGAAAACTCTGTAGTTGCCTTAGGGGATTTAATGAAGGATTTTAATTATGGATTTAATGGCTCCCTATTAAAATTTAAGCCTATTGGAGAGGATGGTATTGTAGATTCCTTTTTAAATGAGGGAATCATTAATGAGGAATATTATACCATTCCTTATATGAGATCTACAGAGGCTCTATATATTAATAAGACCTATGTAGAACGCTTAGGCTTTGAAGTTCCAAGCGTCCCAAGCTGGGATTGGCTTTGGGAGGTTGCATCTAAGGCAGTAGAGGAAAGAGAGGGTGGAACTAGTGTTACATCTAAAACAGATCCATCTAAGGACTTTAGACCATTAATCTATAAATCTAGTGATAACTGGCTAATACAATATGAAGCTCAAGCCAATATTAAATATACAACTAAGGATAGCGATATATTATTATTTAATGATGATACAACGAAATTCTTATTGGATTTAAAGGATAAATGTAAGAATAAGAAATATTATGAGGTATTCTCCAATACGAGTCACTATCCTGGAGATTTAATTAATGTTTGGGATGCCATCTTTGGAATTGATTCTACAGCAGGATCCTCTTGGATTGGCTTTGATTCCCCACAAGGAGCCTCTTCCTTGGGCTATGAGAGCTTTGAAACAGAATTGACTGTAATACCTCAGGTAGATGTAAGTAACCCTAAGATGATTTCTCAAGGCCCATCCATATGCTTATTCAATAAAGCGGATAGTGGAGTAGTTATGGCATCATGGCTATTCGCCCAATATTTATTATCAGATTCCATTCAAATGGCATATCAAAAAACAGAGGGTTATTTACCAGTTACAAAAAGCGTATTAAATGGCGAAGAATTTAAGAATTATTTAAATTCTGATGAAATATATTCTGGCTGTAAAAAAGCCAAGGAATTATTGTTAAATAATCTAGATAAAACCTTTATTACTCCAGTATTTAATGGCTCTGCCGATGTAAGAAGTGCTGCAGGCTATTTAATTAATGCTGTATCAACAGCGACAAACGCCTTCCAAACTGAAAGTGCAATAAAGGATAAATTATATCCTGCAGCTATTAAGAATTATGATTTAACAGAATTATATAATCATACAAATTTTGATAGTGAAACAGAAGAAGAAAAGCCTAAAGAGGAAATCAATTCAAATGATATGCAGGTATGGAAATATGTTCTTATCATTGGCCTTATTTCCGTTTGGGTTGGCTTAATTGCATACTTTATTTATTCATTTATAAAGAAGAAAAAACAAGAATAATTGACTAAAATTTAACAGAATACTATAATTAAATTACATTGAAAAAGGAGAAATTAAAAATGAAATTAAAAAAATTATTTGCAATTTCAGCTATCGCTGGTGTTGC
>JAFPIE010000061.1 GCA_017388605.1 Acholeplasmatales bacterium
ACAATACCAAGGCTCAACAAGGTCATATTCGATATCCTCTTCTTGTTCTTCTTCTATAACCTCTTCTTCGTCCTTATAGCTTCTTAGGAAGGCTTGAATCTTTTCTTGCTTACGCTTTTGCTCTAAAGGATCTTCACCAACAGCCTTTAAGCTAGATGCAGTAAAGACCATAGGTTCATTTGGATCTCTTTCCTTTTGAACCAGATTGGCATTTAAATCTTCAGCTTCATCAAAAGCATCTTCTGTAGCTGAAGTATCTTCTAGTTCTTCTATAGCTTCTTCTACTGATTCTTCAGCTGGCTCTTCCATAGATTCTATAGGCTCTTCTAGCTGTTCTTCTGTAGGCTCTTCTAGTTGTTCTTCTGTAGGCTCTTCTATAGATTCTTCTAGTTGTTCTTCTATAGGCTCTTCTGTTTGTTCTTCTGTAGACTCTTCTTCATCTTCAAGAATGACACCTTCCTTAACAGGAATAGAATCCCAGAATTCATTAAAGCCTTCGTCTTCGTTTATAGGTTCATTTTCATCTACATATTCAAATTTTTGATGTACATTCTGATTTTCTATTTCTTCTGTAAGACTGATTCTTTTTTCTAAAGCATCGATATATTCTCTTTGCTCAAGAGTCATCTTTCTTAAATATTCAAGCTCAGACATACCTGTATCTAAATATGTATCCTCTTGGCTATCTAGGGAAATAGATTTTTCCCTAGCTTCCCTTTTGAATGCTTCTTCCTCTTCACGCTTCTTTTTTCTTTCCTTTAGCTTCCCTTTGACTATATCAAAGATTAAGAAGCCACCAAGGCCAACCATAATGACTACCTCAATAATAATTAGCGCAAGAACAAAGCTTGGGATTTTAGATAATATTATTAAATTCATAAGCTTACCCTCCTAGCCCCTAAACTTCTTTCTATAAACGATTACACCAGCAAGTAATACAATGGAGAAGGACTGAATAATTAGTACGGTCCATAACCAATTGTATCCATCGTTTGCAAATCCAACGGTACCTACGTTACCCATTTCAAAGATAACATAGCCACCCTCTGTATAATAATTCATTTCTTTTACTTCGCCATTTGGACCAAAATAGAATAATGTTGTATCACTATCAAAATCTGAAATGGCATCTTCTTTAATCTTAATGGTTATTGTTCTATCCTTAAGATCAATGGTATTTCCGTCCTTTTCAAAATCAACATGGAATAATGTTGTAATATCAAAATCCTCATAATCACTATTCTTTGTTAATTTATTTAGCATATCCTCTTTTGCTAATGAGCTTATATCCTTATCGACAACAACTCTATAGCTTGGATCAATTGGTAAGGATTTTGGAATCTCAATTACGATATCATTATAGATTACAGCAGAAATAACAAATGTTGCAAAGAAATTGATATCTCTATCTAATTCAGATGGTATTTCCTTATCCCAACCAGTAAAGCTATAAACATAGCCATTAACCACATAGCTTGATAAATCATCAGGTACAATTAAGGAATCTCCCAAATATCCATGATGCTTCGATAGAATCGTATTGCCCTTATAGAAGGAATAATCAAATCCTAAGGCTGGTAAGGTTACCTGAACCATAATGAATACATCTTCAAAGGTACCAGTATAACGACCTAAGCCATCCTTAGCTCCTGTAGCCGCATCAACTACTGTGTAGGTATAATCGATATCATTTAGCATTGGAAGATCTTTTGTTTCTATATGATTCGAATCATTCTTACAAATTCTTCTGATCATACCATAAGAATCAACACTTGGTAGACTTACTACCTCCCAAGCACTATAATCATGACCTAATGGATTTAATGGAACATCAATCGATGTATTACCAAAGGCAGGATTTGTAAAATGTGCCTTATAATTCATTAAGCCTGCATCCTCACAGGTTGGGTTAATAACAACCTTAGATGTTGTAGCAACTGTTTCCTTTTCTATATGACTATGATCATGCATACAAATTCTTGTTGCTGTAATGGATGTATAATCACTACTCCATTCATATGTTGGATTATCATACGCGTGACCAAGCTTTGGTAAAATGACATCTATTTCTTGTGCATCAAATGCCGAATTTGTGAATGAAACCATATAATGGATAACTCCATCAAGAAGACAGGTTGCATCGATTCTAGTATTTGTAGATAGTGCTACTTCCTCTTCAATATGATTATGATCATGCTTACAAATTCTTGTTGCGATGCAGCTTAAATGATCACTTGACCAGGTATATGTAGGAATATCATAATCATGACCAAGCATTGGAAGCACTAAGGAATCCATGCTTACTACATTATGATTTAAATCAAAGATTTCATTACATCTATCACATGTATAATGACTATCTACTCCATCTGCTAAGCATAATGGGAGAGTTGTTTCATGGAAGTGATAATCATGACCTAAGGCAGGAATGACTACTCTTTTCACCTGAGCCTCAAATTCACGGTTTTCAAATCTTGCTGTATAAGTAATTAAACCATCCAATAGACAGGTTGCATCAACAACTACATTAGAAGATACTGCCTCTTCCATTTCCTTATGAGATTCATCATGAGCACAAACTCTTGTTGCAATGCATTTACTATAATCACTATTCCAAGTATAGAATACATCACCATAGGAATGACCTAATTTAGGTAGAATGATTTCCTTTTCTTGATTTTGGAATGCATTATTCTTAAATACTACAGAATAAATAATCTTTCCATCCTCTTCACAGCTTGCATCAATAACCTCATATGTTGTATGTGCATTTTCTTCATCTATATGATGACAAACCATACATTCACGCTCTGCCTTTACAATAGAATTATATTCATTCCATGTATAGGAAGCATCACTATAGCTATGGCCTAAGGCATTGGTATAAACATTCTTTTCTTGATCTTTAAATAATATATTTGTAAATATAGCACTATAAACCTTTAAGCCATCCATATCGCATGTAGGATTAGAGATTAATTCATAGGATGCATAGGATTTTTCATGAATCATATGGTTATGATCATGAGTACAATATGCATATGCATCACAATAGGTATTATCCATACTCCATACATATTCAATATTGGAATAATCATGACCTAAAGCACTAACATAGGTATCCTGATAGCTTCTACCACAATATAGACAGGTATGTGTTGTATATCCTTGTGTTGTACATGTAGGTAATACTTTCTGTTCTTGATAATGGTGTCCTAAGGCCTTATCCATTACCACTACGCTAGATAATTCCTCACCACAAACTAAACAATATGTCTTTTCATAGTGAGCTCCAGAAGCAAGACAGGTTGCCTCCTCAATTACCTCAATTTGAACCTCACCCTTCGTATGACCTAATGGCTTAATTTCTTCATAGGTTGTATATCCACAAACACTACAAATATCATATGGCTTATAACCAGACTCAAGGCAGGTTGCAGCCTTACCATCGTGATGAATTAGGCTATGACCTAGTGCATCATCTATTACACTGATTCTTCTTAATTCACTACCACAGGTACTACAGTAATATACCTCATCGTGGGAACCAGAATTTGTGCAGCTTGGCATAACTACATTTTCCATCACCATTTCGCCTTGCATGTGGCCTTGTGCCTTTAATGTTTGAAGCTTGATTTGTGCATCAAAGATTGGATTTAAGAAGGTTGCGGTATATTTAACTAAACCATCGTTTTCACAATCTCTAATGGTCACTATGCTTGACTTTGTATTAACTTCCTCAAGAATTACATGTAAGTCATTATGCTTACATACAGCCTTAGCAGTACATTTTGAATAATCACTATTCCATTCATAAGAAATTTGATAATCATGACCTAAGGCACTAACATAGGTATCCTTATAGGATTCATTACAATTTGTACAGTTATGAAGTGTATAGCCTGCATCTAGACATGTAGGATTTATAACTATCTCTTCAAAATGATGACCTAATGCAGGAATTTCATGATATGTTGTATAATCACATCTTGTACATGTTTGATAAGCCTCATAGCCAGGCTCTGTACAGCTTGGTTGAAGCGGACTATGAGAAACATAATCATGACCTAAAGCTGGTAAAATTGTATCCTCTTTAGCGATTTCAATTTCAAGATTTGCATCTTTATAATATTTATTACAATTCTCACAATAATAATATGTAATATTACCAGGTGTTGTACAGGTTGGAGAAATCTCATATACCACCTTAATTTCATGGCTTGTTGTAGGAATAACCTCTTCTTTAATGCTTGTATAGGTAATTCCTAACGCTATAACCTCTGCAGTATATCTGATTAAACCAGTTTCTAAATCTGTTGCATCCTTAACAACAACTCTTTTAATAGTTGCATGTAATACATCCTTATGCTTATTATCATTTATACATAAAGAGGTATAATCTGCACTACTATAATCTTGAGCCCAAGACCAAGTTCCATTAGAATAATCATAGGTATGACCTAAGGCAGGTAAAATAATTGTCTCTCTTGATAATTCACTACCACATGCACTACAGTATGTAACCAAATCATAAGAACCTTGAGTCTCACATGTAGCAGGGATTTCATTTTCCTTTACCTTATCTCCTTCTACATGAGAAATTACAGGAATGGATAAAATCTTTTCCTCTTTATCAAAATGAATAAATTCTGCAGTAATAACTAAGATACCTTCTTCTGTACAGGTTGGATTCTTTGTAATAACAAAAGTAGTTTCTACAGTTTCAGATACAACATCACCGCATCTTAAGCAAGTCTTAGATGCTGTTACCTCCCTATTATCGCTATTCCAAATATATTCTGTATCACCATAGGCATGACCTAAGGCATTGGTATAATTATCGACATAGGATTCACCACAAATACTACATGTATGTGTTGTATAACCCATATCTGTACAGCTTGGTGCTGTAACAGTAGATGAATAGGAATGACCTAAGGCAGGGATAATGATTGTAGTTCTAGATAATTCATCTCCACAAACCTGACAGTAAATAACCTTATCATAGGATCCATTCTTACTACATGTTGCAGCTATTTCATTTTCAATAACAAAGCTTGCTTCCTTATGACCTAAGGCAGGAATTTCTAGATATGTTGTGTAATCACATCGACTACATGTATCATATGGCATATAGCCAGCTTCAGTACAGCTTGGCTCTTTACCATCATGATGATGAATATCATGACCTAAGGCAGGAAGAATAACTTCCTTTTCTATAGATTGGAATAAGCTATTATCAAATGTTGCAATAAACTTCATCACACCATCTAAATCACAGCTTGCTTCCTTAATTACTGTAGAAGATGCGAATGCTTCTTCTTTAATCTCATGATGACATACATCACAAATTGCAGTTGCAGTAACTAAAGTATTATTATTCCATAGATAGGAAATGGAATACTTGTGTCCTAAGGCATCCGTATAAGTATCGATATAAGAATCTCCACAAGTACTACATGTATGAATGGTATAGCCTTTATCCTCACATGTTGGCTCTATAACCTGATCTTGATAGCTATGTCCTAAGGCATTCGTATAAGTATCGATATAGGAGTCTCCACAAATACTACATGTATGGATGGTATAGCCCTCCATCTCACATGTTGGCTCTATAACTTGATCTTGATAGCTATGACCTAGGGCAAGAATTACTAAATCATCTTCTGTTATTTCATTCTTATCTAAATCAAATAAAGTACCACAAGTATCACAGGTATAATGTGCCATAATACCATTTACCTCACAAGAAGCTGAAACCTCCTCATGATAGCTATAGCTATGAGCTACCTTATCTAATACAATTACCTTTACCTGCATTACAAATAATGGATTCGCAAATACTGCCTTGTAGGTTACAAAGCCTTCTGCCTCACAGGTTGGTAAAACTGTTTGACTTGATGTATTTACCTTCTCCATGACAATATGAGCACCATCATGTAGACAAATTGCACTTGCTGTAACAGCTTGATATCCATCCCAGGTATATGTAATTTGATAATCATGACCTAAGGCATCTTGATAATTTCCAATATAGGAATCACCACAGATATCACAGGTATATGTTGTATATCCCTTTTCCTCACATGTA
>JAFPIE010000062.1 GCA_017388605.1 Acholeplasmatales bacterium
CCTAGATCATAATTTTAAGGATGTTTTTGAATTCTTTAATTCTTTAGGAATTTATACAAAGACAGATAATGAGGGTAGAATGTATCCTATTAGCGAATCGAGTCAAAGTGTACTAAATATATTACTAAAAAATATTCACGAAAAAATTATCGATATTGAAATTGATTCTATAAAGAAATCAAATGATAAATATTATTTAAATGGATGCTATGGCCCACTCGATAAAATTATTCTTGCGACAGGCTCTATTGCATCCTTTAAAAGCCATATTTGTCTTTAGATTTTTTAAATGATTTAGATATAAAATTTAATCCATTTGTACCATCCTTAGTTGGCTTTCAAACGACTAAAAAGATTAAGGCTATGAGTGGAGCTAGAGCGAAATGCCACTGCGCTCTAATTCAAAATAAAAATATCATTCACGAAGAGGATGGAGAGGTTATTTTTAAGGACAATGGTATTTCTGGAATAGTTATCATGAATTTATCTGGCTATTATCAGCATTTAAAGAGTAAGGCTGATGCAGTTATAAAAATTGATTTTTCCTATAATAAGGATTACCCAAGCTATGAATCTATTATTCAGCCTAAAATATTAGATTATTTACTTCTAAATAATATTGATGTGCATTCCCTATATATTCCAATTCTTGGTGTATATGATTTTGAATTTGCACAGGTTTGTAAGGGTGGAATTGATATTTCTATGGTAAATGACAATTTATCCTTAAAAAAGGATAAGAATGTATTTGCTATGGGTGAAGTATTAGATGTGGATGCGATTTGTGGTGGATATAATTTAATGTTTGCCTTTGCATCAGCAATAGAAGTATTTAAGGAGATTAAAAATGAAATACAAAATAAGTAATTTTAAGGTGTCTCCAAAGGATTATAAAAATTTATATAGCTTAATACAAAATAAATATCATTTACATGATTTTAAATATAAAATTCTTCAAAGATCTATCGATGCTAGAAATAAGGATAAGGTCTTCTTGCTATATAAGCTTATGGTTGAAACAAAGGAAAGGATTAGTGGAGGTGATGTTTCTATATATAAGGATGAATCCATTAAAATGGAATATCCTATATGGAAATATTCCGATAGACCTATCATTGTTGGCTTTGGTCCATCGGGTATGCTTGCTGCATTATATTTAGCAAGATGTAAGGCAAAGCCTATTATATTAGAGCGTGGATCTAAAATAGAGGAAAGAAAGAAAAGAGTTAAGGAATTCTTAGATAATAAAATATTATCTCCCAATTCTAATGTTCAATTTGGTGAGGGTGGAGCTGGTACTTTTTCTGATGGAAAGCTTACAACGAATTTAAAGGATCCTTTGATTCAATTCATTTTAAATGAATTTTATATTCATGGAGCGAAAGAGGATATCCTATATGATGCAAAGCCTCATATTGGTACGGATTATTTAGAAATTATTGTTAAGAATATAAGGCTTGAAATTGAATCCTTAGGTGGAGAATTTTATTTTGATACCAAATTTGATAAAGTGATAGAAGAAAATAATACTGCCATAGTATATGCTAAAGGAGATAAGGAATATACCTTTAAAACAAGCCATATCCTACTTGGAATAGGACATTCTGCAAAGGATACCATTAGGTATTTATATAATGAATTAGGCCTATCTATGGAACAAAAAAGCTTTTCAATGGGAGTACGCATTGAGCATAAAAGAAGTGATATTGATTATGCTCAATATGGTAAATTTGCAAAATATTTACCTGCTGCCTATTATAAGCTTGCATCTCACAATAGTAGTGGCAGGGGAGTATATACCTTCTGTATGTGCCCAGGAGGCTATGTTTTAGCCTCTCAATCCGATTTAGGTACGATTGTAGTCAATGGAATGAGTAATAATGAAAGAGAAGGAGAAAACTCAAATAGTGCCCTATTAGTTGATGTTAAGCCTTCCGATTATGATAAGGGAAATGTACTTGATGGAATTGATTATCAGGAAAAATATGAAAAGCTAGCATTTGAATTATCTAAGGATTATAGGGCTCCTGCAAATTTAGTTAAGGAATTTATGGAAGATAAGGTAGCGAATTCCTTACGTAGTATAAATACAACCTATCCTCATGGATTATTCTTTACAGATTTAAATAAGTGCTTACCAGATTTTGTTATAGATAATTTAAAATTTGGTATTCAAGAATTCGATAAGAAATTACATGGATTTAATGACCCAGATGCTATATTAATTGGAATTGAATCTAGATCATCTAGTCCTGTAAGAATAATAAGAGATTTAAATAGGAAATCTTCAAATCCATATATTTATCCTATGGGAGAGGGTGCAGGGTATGCTGGAGGAATTACATCTGCTGCACTGGATGGACTTAAGGTTGCAATGGAAATTATAAATGGAGAATCAATATGAGTGATTTAGAATTATATAGAGAATATAAAAAGAATTTAAAGAATTATGAATATGCTTTATTCATCATTAGCTATGATGAGGCTACAGTATGTCCTAAAAAGGACAAAGAGAATTCTTTAAATGTTCAAAACTATTTTTATGAAGAAATAATTAAAATTACAAATAGTGATGAATATTATGAATTATTAAAAAGATTACAGGGAAATAAAGAATTATCTCAAGTAGAAGCTATGGCAATAGCTAAGGAATATGAGGAAATTACAAAGCAAAGAAGAATTCCTGTTGATGTAATAACCTTAGGTATGAGAATTCAAAATGAGGCAAGCCTTGCTTGGGAAGAAGCAAGAAGTAGCTTAGATTATTCTATATTTGAAGAAAAACTAGTGAAATTAGTAGATTATGAAAAGAATTGCTATAAATATTTAGATGGTAAATATCATGGCTTTGATATTACATTAACGGAAATGGAAGATGATTTTACAGAAAGTAAATATGATAGTCTATTTAATGAAATTGAAAAAGAAATTTTACCTTTAGTAAAAAAGATTTTAGCAATGCCTAAAAAATATAATATAGAATTAACAAAGGAAAAATTTGATATTGATAAGCAAAGAAAATTAACAAAGAAGATTTGTGATTTAATGGGCTACACCAACGAGGTTGGTGTAGTAGGTGAAACGATTCATCCATTTACAAATGGAATAAATTCTTGCGATGTAAGAACGACAACAAGATATGATGAATCCTTATTATTTTCAAATTTATATTCTGTAATGCATGAGGTTGGTCATGCCACCTATGAGCTTCAAAATAATAGTGAATTCTCAGCTACTGCCCTAATGGGTGGGGCATCCTGTGCACTTCATGAATCTCAATCTAGATTCTATGAAAACTATTTAGGAAGAAGTAGAGAATTCATAGAATTCCTATATCCAATATTAAAAGAGGTATATCCTTCTCAAATGGAAAAATATACCATTGATGATATTTATTATTACTGTAATGATGTATCAAATCAGTTTACAAGAACAGAAGCGGATGAATTAACCTATCCATTCCATATTATCATAAGGTATAAAATTGAAAAGGAACTATTCCATAACGAATTAACGGTAGATAGGATTAGTGATCGCTTTAATGAATTATTTATGGAATACTTTGGTGTAAAGCCAAAGAATAAGCTTCAAGGCTGTTACCAGGATGTACACTGGAGCTCTGGCTTTGGGTATTTCCCAACCTATGCCCTAGGTAGTGCGATGTCTGCCCAATTCTTAGTATCTATGGAAAAGGATTTTAATCCATTCTTAGATATGAAAAATGGTGATTTTAAGCGGGTAAATGCCTGGTTAAGGGAACATGTTCATAAATATGGTAAATCGAAAAAGAATCTAGAGGTATTAAAAATAGCTACAGGTGAGGATTTTAATCCAAGGTATTATATTGATTATTTAAAGAATAAATTCAAGAAAATTTATAATATTTAGCGCTGATTTTGTAAGTTTTTCCTTATTTCTATATATTTTTTTGTGATTATAGGGTATCATCATAAATATACATATTTTCGAGGGGACTATGAAGAATACATTAGCCAAAAGCCAAATAAAGAATTTCTTATTATATGGTGGAAAAACGAAAAATGAATATCAATCTGCAGAAAAATTAATTTTAAGGTCCAACCATAAGCTTTGGAGAATTATTAGCTTTATTACGACTTTTGTTTTTATTGCGCTTGCAGCATTCGCCTTTATCGTTTCAAAGGGAGAAAATGGTGCGATAGATACATTTAAAGGAATTGTATGTGGCGCTGTCGCATCTATATCCATAATTCCTTTAATCTTATTAAATTTTGTATTCAAGGCTGAATCCTTAGGCTCAAGAATCATGATGTATTTCTTGGCAATCCTTGTTTTAGGCTATGGTATATTCATTGGAAATTTAGATAAGGATATGCCTTCTGTAACATTTATGGTTGTGCTTGTATTAACCCCTATAGCTATAGTAGATAAGCCATATCGAATTATTACATTAATTTTATCCGCAATTATTGCTGAAATTATTACCGTATCTATTATGAAGAATCCAGAAGCTATGGTTGAGGATTTGGTTCATACTATAGTATTTGGAGTGGTAACGATTGGTATTGATGTATTCCTATTACAGCTTAGAATTAAAGGCTTTGTAAACGAAAGAATTTTAAGAAAACAGGCTTATGTAGATTCTTTAACTGGTCTTGGTAATGAATTATCCTATTTAGAAAAAAGAGAAGAATTAGATAAGAAAATAAAAGAAGGTATCGATGTTGATTTTGGCATTGTTATGTTTGATGTGAATGATGTCAAAAAAACGAATGATACCTATGGTCATATTTATGGCTGTGCAAAGATTGTTGAGGCAGGACACTATCTAAAACAAATTTTTGAGTCTTCAAAGGTATTCCATATTGGTGGAGATGAATTTTTAGCTGTTGTTATGGGTAGTGATTTAAATAGAATCGATAATATAATACATGAATTTGATTCAAAAATGGAAAATTATTACTTAAAAAAGAACGATTTAGAAATGAAATTAGTCGTTGCTAGAGGCTTTGCTTTATATAATCGATTAGAAGATAAAAGGTTTAGTGATGTATTAGCTAAGGCGGATAAATTAATGTATGAGAATAAAAGAGAATTAAAGAATAAATAATGTAATTTCTTTATCTCTTATATAAATGAATATTATTTCTTTAAAAATGGTTTCTAATATGCTATAATGGAGGCAAGTTTTTGAAGAAAAAAGATATAAGCATATCCTTTTTCTGGGTATGCTTTTTCTTTGGGTTAGGTGTTAATTATGAAAAGAGAATTTTCCTGTGGTGCTATCCTTTTCACCAAAAATAAGGAAGGAAAGCGTGAGTACGTATTAATTATGGAGGCAAATGGCTCCTATGGCTTTCCTAAGGGACATAAGAAAAGTGGAGAGTCTGATATCGATTGTGCATTAAGAGAAATCAAAGAAGAAACTGGTATAAATCCAGAGATTCTACCAGATATGAAAAGAACGATTCACTATTCTATGCCCAATGGTAACTTCAAGGAGGTTACCTATTTTGTAGGTAAATATAATGACCAGGAGCTAATTCCTGAGGATTCCAATATTTTAGCTGCAAAGAAGTTTACTCTTGAGGCTTGTCTATCCTTAATTAAATATCCACAAGTGAAGGATATTTTAATTGAAACAGATTATATGCTAGATGTTAAGGGGGAATAGTATGAGAATTGATTTACATAATCATACTTTCCATTCGGATGGCATTTTAAGTGAAGAGGAGCTTGTAAAAAGAGCTAAGCTAAACCATGTAGATATCTTTGCCTTAACGGATCATGATAGTGTTTTTGGCGATGATAAAATTGTGGAAATTGGAAAAAAATATGGTATTCAAGTTATCAAGGGCTTAGAGCTTTCTACCTATTATAAGGGAGAAAGTGTACATATTGTATGCTTATTTAAGGATAATATTATACCAAAGGCAATGCTTGATTTTTCTATTGAAATCAAAGAAAAAAGAAAGAATCGAGCTATTTTAATGATGCAAAAAATTCATGATATTTATGGGCTTAAAATCGATTTAGATGGGTTATTAAAATCCTCTGAGGTTATTACAAGAGCGAATATGCTAAATAATATTGCAGCTTGTAATCATTTATCTAGAGAAGAGGCTGCAAAATATATAAGCTCAAGCTCTAAGGCTTATATTCCATCAACAAAATTATCTACTGAAGATGGAATTAAATTTGCTAAAGAGGCAGGCTGTGTTGTAATCTTTGCTCACCCATGTCTAATTAATCATCAAGAATATGTAGAAGAAATATTACAGTTTGGCTTTGATGGAATTGAGGTCAGGTACCCAAGTGTAAGAAATGATGAGGCTAAATTTATGGCTCTTGCCAAAAAATGGAACCTACTTATTTCTGCAGGATCCGATTGCCATAGGGGAGCTGAGGCGGATGGGGATCATGCGGATATAGGTACATGTACCTTAGATGAAAATGAATTTTTACCTATTGCGAAATTATTAAATTTTAAGATATAGGAGGAACTTATGCTAATAAAACAAGCAGAATTTATTAAATCAAGTGTAGATAGTAATTCCTTACCTCCTGAGGATAGACTAGAGTTTATGTTTTGTGGCAGATCGAATGTAGGAAAATCCTCCTTCATCAATATGCTATGTAATAATTATAAGCTTGCAAGAACATCATCCAATCCAGGTAAAACGCAAACCCTAAATTTCTTTTTAATCAATAAGGAATTTTATTTTGTCGATGTACCAGGCTATGGATATGCTAGGGTTTCTAAATCTATTAAGGAAACCTTCGGTAAGATGATAGAAGAGTATGTCACGACAAGAAAAGCCTTAAAAATGGTATTTTTACTTGTCGATTTTCGTCATAAGCCAACAGAGGATGATTGCTTAATGTATGAATTCATAAAATACCATAAGTTACCTGTTACGATTATTGCAACAAAATCAGATAAGATAAAAAATAGTGAAAGAAAAAAGTGTAAGGAAGCTATTATTAATACATTGAAGCTATCGAGTGAGGATAAATTTATTATCACATCGAGTGAAAAGAAGGAAGGCTTAGGCCTTGTTTTAACTATTATAGATGAGGTATGTGAAAAATATCCAGAATATCCAATTATGGATGATATTGAAGAGGTGTAGACAATTCTTTAGAATTGTCTTTTTTCATTTTAGTCTTTTAAAAATCTATTTTAAGTGTTAAAATATTCTTTGTATTTTTGGAGGATTTATATGGAAATTAATTGTTGTGGTGATTTATCTAATGTGTTACTTGAAAACTATGAAGGGGAATGGGAATTATATTTATTCCGTAGTCAAAATAGAAAATATAAATTTAAAAGAGTGAATATAGAAGAGGGTTATATCAGAGGCTTATTAGTAGAATCTATAGAAAAATATAATGAAAAGCTAATTCAATCCTTAGGCCTTGTAAAATATGGTGAATTTGAGGATGAAAACATGCTAAAGGTTTTATCGTTAGAGGATGAGGCTATTTCTCTTATGTATCAATTATTTATAGATACCCTAGATAATAAGATGCCAAAGGAAACGGTTGAAGAATCTATATTACTTGATAGAGATGCAGATGGTTATATCCTAAGAAAGAAATTAGAAAACTCTAAAAATCTTATTTTAGGCTTCAAATCTAAGGTTGTAGGAAAGAAGAAGATTAAAGCATTTAAGGAGACTGCTGAGGGTTATTTTCTAATCGATTCGAATGATTTTATCTCCTTTAAGGATAAGATTGATTTCATTATATATGAGGATAATTTATATGCATTAGATTATCGCTTTGAAAAGGTCTTCTATGTTGGTGATTTTATTAGACTTAAGGTCTTAAATATCTTGGATAATATTGAAAAGACGAATGGGATTGCACCATCAGGAATGTTTGGCTTAAGAAACGTTAAGCAAAAGAGATCTTTACTAAAATACAATCCAGATAATTTAGAATTAATAAGTGAAAAAAACGTTGATATTTTGAACGATTATGGTGATTTTAATTTGGTTGGAAAGCAGCTTCAATTTGAGGATGATTACTCCTCAAAGGTCATGGTAAAGCTACTTTCTGGCAAGCTATTTTTCTTAGATGGAAAGGCATGGGTTGGCGATAAAAAGGAGCTTGAAAAGCCAATTCTTGAAGAAAAAGTTGAAGATTAAGGGAAAGCCTACAATTTGTAGGGCTTTTTTTATGTTTGAACACCATCTTTTAGATGGTATTCATTGACTATATTGATTTTTTTTGATAAAATTAGAAAATGGAAATTGTTTTTGTTGGAGGATTATTATGCAAAAGATAACATTAGAGGAATTAGTTGCATTCCTAAAGGAACAAGGCTTTGTATTCCAGGGCTCAGAGATTTATGGAGGTCTTGCGAATGCATGGGACTATGGTCCACTTGGTGTAGAATTAAAAAATAATATTAAGCAGGCTTGGTGGAATAAATTCGTTAAGCAAAATAGATATAACGTAGGCCTTGATGCTGCCATCTTAATGAACAAGGAAGTATGGGTTGCATCTGGTCATATTGGATCATTTTCTGACCCACTAGTAGATTGTAAAAAGTGTCATTCAAGATATAGAGCAGATAAGCTTATTGAGGATTTCACTCATGGTGAGATTACAGGAGATGGTATGTCCAATCAGGAATTGACAAAATTCTTGCTTGACAATCAAATTAAGTGCCCTACCTGTGGTGCACTTGATTATACAGACATTCGTCAGTTTAATTTAATGTTTAAGACACATATGGGTGTAATTGAGGATGCTAAGACTGAGGTTTATTTAAGACCTGAAACAGCACAGGGTATCTTCGTTAACTTTAAAAACATTCAAAGAACAACAAGAAGAAAGCTACCATTTGGTGTAGGACAGATTGGTAAGTCCTTCCGTAATGAAATTACACCAGGTAACTTCATCTTTAGAACAAGAGAATTCGAGCAGATGGAATTAGAATTCTTCTGCAAGCCAGGAACTGAAATTGATTGGTTCAATTACTGGAGAAGCTACTGTATGGATTTCTTAAAGATGATTGGTGTCGATGGAGATAAGCTTAGATTTAGAGATCATGAAAAGGAAGAATTATCCTTCTATTCTAATGCAACAACTGATATCGAATTTGATTTCCCATGGGGCTTTGGTGAGCTTTGGGGTATTGCATCTCGTACAAGCTATGATTTAAATGCACACCAGAAACATTCTGGAGAGAATTTAGAATATCTTGATCCTGAAACAAATCAGAAATATATTCCATATGTTGTAGAGCCATCCGTTGGTGTTGAGCGTATGCTACTTTCTGTATTATTCAGTGCATATGATGTTGAGGATTTATCTAAGGATGGTAAGAGTGATTCCAGAGTTGTATTAAGATTACATCCAGCACTTGCACCATATAAGGTAGCTGTATTACCTTTACGTAAGAATAATCATTCCGAAAAGGCAAATGAGGTATTCGATAGATTATCTCCATATTTCGCATGTACCTATGATGAAACAGCAAACATTGGTAAGCGTTATAGAAGACAGGATGCCATTGGTACACCATTCTGTATTACAATTGATGATACAACACTTGAGAATGATACAGTAACTGTAAGAGACCGTGACACAATGGAACAGGTTACATTAAAGGTTGATGACGTTATTGCATACGTTGAAGGAAAGATTAAATTATAAAAAATATTAGGGAGGTTTTATCTTGCAGAATAATAATTATGACGAAGCAGAGAAAATAATAAATGCTACAGATATTGTTGCTCTTGTTTCTAAGTATGTCAAATTAGAGAAGCAAGGTAAAAACTATAAGGGCCTATGTCCATTCCATAATGAGGATACCCCATCCTTTGTGGTTTCCCCAGATAAAAACATTGCCCATTGCTTCGGCTGTAATGGTGGAGGAAACCCAGTAAACTTTTTAATGCAAATTGAAAATATTGATTTTAATGAGGCAATAAGAAGGCTTGCGGAATTCAATGGAATGGAATATAAGGGCAAGGGTAATCCAAAGAAAATTGACCCTAACGCAAAATATTATAAAATTATGTCTATCGCAAGTGAGTTCTATCAAGCAAATCTAGAGGGCTCAACCCTAGGTTCTTCTGCAAAGAAGTATTTGTATGATAGAGGGCTTACAGATTTAGATATAAAGGAATTTGGAATTGGTTTATCTCCTGAAATTGGAGATAGCCTATATCAGGTATTAAAGGAATCTGACTTTTTAGAGCTTGATATGGCAGATATAAGCCTTGTAGATAAAAATAATAATGGCTACCATGATATATTTGCAGAAAGAATTATGTTTCCTATTTGTGATATGGAGGGTAGAGTAATTGCTTTTTCTGCAAGAATCTTTAATTCAAAGGATAAAAACCAACCAAAATATATAAATTCAAGAGAATCAAAAATATTCCATAAGGGAGAAACCCTATATAATTTCCATTTAGCGAAGCCTTATATGCTAAAGAAGAAAAGGGTCATTCTTCATGAAGGACAAATGGATGTTATCGCAACCTATAGGGCAGGCTTAAAGGAAGCTGTATGTACTATGGGTGTAGGCATCAATGATTTTTTGGTTAAGCAATTAAAAAAATATGCTAGCTCCGTCGTTATTTGTTATGATAGCGATAAGGCTGGAATAGAGGCATCTCATAAGGCTATAAATCTATTTAAAAGATATGGCTTTCAAATTCATTTAGTTTTAATAGAAGGGGCTAAGGACCCTGATGAATTTGTAAAAAATATGGCAAGGAAGCTTATGTAGATTTCTTTGAAAGTCATTTATTAGATTCGAATCAATACCTGTTTGAAACAGCAATAAAGGGGAAGAATTTATCCGACTCAAATGTTTTAAATTCTGTTAAAAATGAGGTATTTGCATTAATTCAGCAAATGGAATCGAATACAGAAAAGGAAGATTATCTAAAAAGATTTTCAAACATTTTAAATGCATCCTTAGATGCAGTTCAAATGGATTTTGAATCCTATACGGATAATCATGCAATTCCAAAGCCAATTGAAATGTATCCTGATGCTATAGAGCCAAATATAGATACATATGAATATCCAGATTATCCTGAATTCATTCAAGAGGGTAAAATCAAGAGTGAGCTTAAATCTCCATGTGATTTAAGATTACTCCAATATGCAAAATCAAGTAGAGACCTAGCACTAGAAATCAATAGTAGAATTAGTGATTCCTTAGCAGGCTTTAGTGAGGGTGCATTAAATTTATGGATGAAGATGGTAGATGAATTCTATATTAATTATGATACATTCAGCGAAGCTATATTCATGAATATGCTGAATCAAGAGGATGCAAACTTTTATATTGAAGCAGTTGAAACCTTAAAAAAGGATGATATTCGCTTTGATGAAATGGATATGAATTTATGTATTGAAAAGATTAAAGAGCTTTCTTTAAAAAACAATACAAAAAAGATAAAGGAATCGGTGAATCATACAACCGATATTACAGTTCAATCTAGAATGGTTGATCAGATGTTTAAAAATAAGCGCAAATTGAATTCAATAAAAAACAGGAGGAAATAATATGGATTTCGAAACAGCGGTAAAGGAGCTTACAGAGCTTGCTAAGAATAATCAAAATGTGCTAACTCAGGCAGATTTAGCAAAATACTGCTCTATTGATAGTGCAGATTATGACAAGCTTTATACTACATTAAGTGAAGACTTTGAAATTCAAGAGCCAGATTTAAATGAAGAGGACTTAGAGGAGGTTTCTGAGCCTAATTTAGCAGATGTGGAAGAAATTGATATTTCAACTTATGACCAGCTTCCTGCAAATTTAAAGGTCGATGACCCAGTACGTATGTACCTAAAGGAAATTGGTAAGATTCCTCTACTTACTATTGAAGAAGAAACAAATCTTGCAAATGATGTCATTTTAGGTAGAAGTGCAAAGGAAGAATTAGAAAAGATTGATGCAGATGATCAAAATACTGTACCAATTGAGGAATATGAAAGATTACAGGAAATCTCGGATAAGGCAGATTTAGCTAAGGATAAGCTTGTAAACGCAAACTTAAGACTTGTAGTATCTATTGCGAAAAGATATTTATCTAGAGGATTACAATTCCTAGACTTAATCCAAGAGGGTAATATGGGATTAATTAAGGCTGTAGATAAATTTGATCCATCTAAAGGGTTTAAATTCTCAACCTATGCAACATGGTGGATTCGTCAGGCAATTACAAGAGCTGTTGCCGATCAAGCAAGAACCATTCGTATTCCAGTACATATGGTTGAAACCATCAATAAGCTTGTACGTGTTCAACGTCAATTAGTGCAGGAATTAAGCCGTGAACCAACTCCAGAGGAGGTTGCAGAGAAGATGGAAATCTCTGTAGAAAAGGTTCAGCAGATTCAGCGTATTGCCCAAGAGCCAATTTCACTTGAATCTCCAGTAGGTGAGGAAGAGGATTCTAGCTTAGGTGATTTCATTTCTGACCCACATGCACTAGATCCATATGAGTATACAGCGAAAATGAAGCTTCGTGAGGAGCTTGATGCAGTACTTGCTACACTAACTGAGCGTGAGGAAAGAGTATTAAGATTACGTTTCGGTTTAATCGATGGTAGACAAAGAACTCTTGAAGAGGTTGGTAAGGAATTTAACGTTACACGTGAGCGTATTCGTCAAATTGAAGCAAAGGCATTAAGAAAGCTTAAGCATCCATCAAGAAGTAAGAAGCTTAAGGATTTCATGATTAAGCACTAATGGATAGAATCAATTTACTTGCATCCCTTTGTGAGGGAAGCGAATGTGTTTGTGATGTAGGCTGCGATCATGCCTATGTCTTAGTTAAAGCCTTACTTGATTATAACTGTAAAAGAGGAATAGCTGCAGACTTAAATGTAGGACCACTTTCTAGTGCGAAGGAAACCATAAAAAATAAAAACCTATTAGATAGAATTGATATAATTCTATCCGATGGCTTTAAAGCAATAAATAAAGATTTTGATACAGCAGTCCTAGCCGGTATGGGTGGAAACCTAATTAAGGATATCTTAAGTGATTCTTTAGATAAAATTAAAGATAAAAAATTAATATTAGAACCAAATAATGATCAAATGGTCGTAAGAAAATTCCTGATGGATGCAGGATTCATGATTGTAGATGAATATGCGATTTCAGAAAATGGAAAATATTATGAAATTATTGTTGCTAAAAAAGGTAATATTACCTATACAGAAAATGAATTAAAATTTGGTCCTATATTACTAAAAAAGAAGCCTGAGGCATTTATTTCCTATTACAATCGTAAAATTGGTTTATTGATGACAGTAATCAATACGACAATGGATCAATTTAAGAAAATGCAAAAACAAAAGGAAATAAATGATATTATGGCAGCCATAAAATAAGTATTAAAAAGTATATCCATTCCTTTGGATATATTTTTTATCTTTTAATAAATTCTTGAATATGATACAATAAACTCCTGAGGTGATTTTATGGACTATAAAGATTTATTTGAGGATATTGAAGCTTATGAGACAATTATTATAGAAAGACATACTAGACCAGATTTAGATGCTTTAGGAAGTCAAATAGGCCTATCCTTAATATTAAAGAATAAATATCCAAATAAAAATATATATATTGTTGGTGATGAGACAAAAAAATATTCCTTCATCGGTAAAATGGATGAAATCGAAGATGAAAAATTTAATGGTGCCTTAGTGATCATTGTCGATGTAGCTGTAAGCTATTTAGTTTCAGATACAAGATATACGAATGCTTCTAAGGTATGGGTTATCGATCACCATAAAAATGAATGTGATATCACAGATTATAAATTAGTAGATACTACAAGAAGTGCAGCTGCAGAATATATAGCCTATTTAGTTATGGAAGAGGGAATAGAAATCCCTAAGGAGGCCGCAACCGCATTATATGGTGGTATTATTACAGATTCTGGTAGATTTATGTATGGCGCAAACCTAAGTGAAACTCTAAGAGTTTCAGCTAGCCTAATTGATTTTGGTGCTGATGCAAAATATATTTATGATAATATTTATATTGAAACCTTACAAGAAAGGGAAATGAAGAATTATTTCCAAGAAAGAATAAAATTCAAGGATGGCGTTGCATGGCTTGAAAATAAAGAGGAGGTATTTGATAAATTTAAATGTGAATTTAATGATATCTCTAGAGGTATGCTATCTTTAATGGCTGGTATAGAAGAAATTAAAATTTGGTGTAATTTTACCTATGATATTGAATCGAATACGGTTAAATGTGAATTCCGCTCTAGAGGGGTTGAAATTGTAGATGTTGCCAAATCCTTTGGTGGTGGAGGACATGCTTATGCATGCGGATGTACAATCCAATCCTTCCAAAATGTAGAGGAAGTCATTCAAACATTTATCCAATTACTAAAATGAAAGAATAATTATAAAATCATAGGATTGTTTTAAAGATTAAAAAAAGGAAATCATTCCCTTCCAAAATTTGGTAGGTAGATTTCCTTTTTTTTAGGATTGTAATTTATATTTATGAATTTACATTAGAATCATTCTTGGATTCTATTTCATTTTCCTTTGGTCTTAAATAATTTTGTAGCTTTAATAAGCCATCTAAGAAGATAGAACCTAATCCATTACCTATTGCCATAATGATGAAGTATAAAACGGTCTTCCAATCGATATATCCTGCATAGGTATAATAGCTTGCGTTGGCAATAACGTGGTCAAAGCCTGCAAGAATAAATACAGATACAGAGAAGAAGACTAAGACGATTTTACCTATTGGGGATGGACATACATGCTGTCCTTTAACTGCAATATAAATCATCATACCACATCCAAAGGATGTGATTAAAATAGAATACCAAGGAGCTTCTTGTTTTTTAGTGACTATGCTATTGGAAATATCCTTTAGGGATTGCCCCATATTCGTAAGCTTAAATAGTAAGCTTAAGCTAATGACGGCAATTATATTAACGATACAGCAAATAAGCAAATCGATAATAAATTTTGGCTTATGATCTAAGGCCTGCCCAACCTTGCCTGTGTATAGCCAGGTGTGCCACTGGATAATAGAGAATAATCCAATTCCAAAGAAGATGGAGCCCCATATTTTTGCATTAAAATCATTTCCATCCTTAAGACAGCATAAATATACGGTTGCCCCAATCGTAATAAAAAAACCTGAAAGTAGTGAACTTACAACAATGTATAGGTATCGCTTCATTATTTAATCCTCGTCTTTCTATTAAGTCTATTATAACACGCTTTCATAAAATATTACTACATAAAGTATAATTTTATCTTGAAAATAACACTACTATAGATTATACTTATTTTCGTAAAACAGAGTAGCAGACATTGCGTTAAGTGCCATATCACGGGATGTTGGGTATGGACGAACACTATTTAGTGGCGGTAATTCTGCGCGTCCGCTGTATGCTTATATAGTGGGCTCTCTATTAAGGAGGCCTTTTTATTATGGAAGAAAAAGAAATAAAAGAAGAAAAAATTGGTAAATTAAAGAAATATTTCATTTGCCTTAAAAAGGGATGGTTAATCGTCTTAATTTTTGTAATTATAGGCTTATTAACAGGCTTTATTATTGCAGATAAAACATTCAGCAAGCCATATTTAGAAGCAAATTATGCAACGCTTAATTTTAAATATACTAAGGATATAGACTTTAGCTATAAGGATATCATTAGTGTAGATAATATCAACCGTTGTAAAAAAATAACCAAGAGTCTAGAGACAGGTTCTAAAATATCTACATACCAATATGTAGAAATAGAAGATATTAAAATAGAAGCTCATGATTCCTATTTTACAATATATGCGAATCAGGATTCCTTCAATGTATCTAAGGATAATACCTATTCCGATGCAGCAGCCAAGGGCTTTTTAAAGCATTTAACTCTATTACCCTTTATTACAGATAAGGAAATAGAGGAATATAATTCTTCAGATATTAAAGGACATAGTGTATTTTCTAATTTTGATAATGAATTCTACAAATCGAATTCTATAGATCAGGATAATCACCTATTGATTACATATTCGAATCCTAATGCTATAAGCTTGAATAAGGAAGCTAGAATTAAATATTATTCCATTTGGGTAGGATCCTTCATCCTTGGAACATTAATACTAGGCTTACTTTTTGTTTATATTTATGTAGATAAATTAAATTTATCCATTCATAAGGAATATGATAATAAGGAAATATATAGAACACCATTCCATGAAACCTATTTTACGGATTCCATTAAATATTTAAAGAATATGAAATCCTTAGTTATGATTGCGATTATTATGGCACTCGTATTAATTTGTAAATTTATACCTATTCCATCAGGCTTTGGCTCCTTAGGTATAGGATTTTCCTATTTATTCTTAAGTGTAGGTGCAATGCTATTTGGACCAATACCTTCTCTTATTATTGGTGCACTATCTGATATCTTAGGCTATTTCATTCACCCAGATGGTATCTTCTTTATAGGATATACCTTCCAAGCAATGCTTGCATGCTTCACGTATGCCTTATGCTTTCATAAGACCTATATCACATTCACAAGATGTCTTATCGCAAGAGTGATTGTAAATTTCATTTGTAATGTACTTATTGGTTCTATTTGCTGGGCTTTTATATCGCATTTAGACGGTGCTGCATTTATGACCTATATGCTAACAATATCCTTGCCAAAGAATATTGTATATTTATTACCACAATCCCTATTATTATTCTTTGTTTTAAAGGCAGTATCTGTTCCATTATTCCATATGAATTTAATGGATGAAAGAATAAGTCATAATTTCTCTTTCTTTTAATAAAATTAATTTATAGTTTTTATAAATTCTATAAGTTTACTTTATAATTGAAAATAGTTGTAATTTAATGAAATTAAATGTATAATGTTTATGTCATAAAGATGGTACGAGAGACAAGCTCAATGACTACCAAGCAACCTCCCCAAATTGGGAAAGGTGCTAAAGCTTGAATGATGGCAGGATATGAAATTTATGCCATCCAAGGGGTGGCATTTTTAATTCTTAAGGAAGTGATATTATGTATGCAGAGGTTATCATTGATATAAAAAATAAACAGGTAAATCGTAGCTTCGATTACATAATACCATCCTATTTAGAGGGTATTATAGCTATAGGCTCTAGAGTATATGTACCCTTTGGTAAGCAAAAAAGAATGGGCTATGTATTAAACATAAAGGATACAACAGACGTTGTAAGGGAATTAAAGGAAATATCGGATTTAATTGATTATAAGCCTATATTAAATGAAGAATTCATGGAAATGGCAAAATATATATCTATTCATGATTTTTCCTTTTATTCTACAAGCCTAGATGCCATGATTCCACAAGCCTTAAGAATGAAATATGAAAAGATCGTTAAATGGGTAACTGATAGCTTAGATGATTCCTTAAAAAATCATTTTAAGCTAAAAAAGGAGGTATCCTTAAGTAGAATACCTAAGGATTTAGAGCCTATTTTATTTAAAGAAATAAAATTAGGGAATTTAGTTATCGATACGAGAATTAAAAGAGTAAGGAAAGATAAATATATTACCTATATCCATAATAATTTATTAAATCAAAGGCCTTCTTCAAAAAAGGGTATAGATTTACTTAATTATTTAGAGGAAGCGAATCAGGATTTAGAATTATCCTATGTAGTAAATGAATGTGGGTATTCGAAAAGTGTTATCGATACACTAGAAAAGAATGGCTTTATAAGCTTATATAAGCTTGAAGCTGAGGTAGAAGAGGATGTAAAGAATTATAAGGATAAGGATGTTTCCTTAAATGATATGCAAAAAAATATTTATTCTTCCTTAAAGCTAAATGAGAATAAGGTATATCTTCTTCATGGTGTTACAGGCTCTGGTAAAACGGAATTATATATGAGGTGGATTAAGGATGCCATTAGCTTAGGTAAAAAAGCCTTAATGCTCGTTCCTGAAATAAGCTTAACTCCACAAATTACGGCACAGTTTTATGCAAGATTTAAGGAATCTATCGCTGTATTACATTCAAGATTAACTATTTCTGAAAAATATGATGAATGGAAAAGAATTTTAAATGGTGATGTTAAAATTGTAGTAGGTGCAAGAAGTGCTATTTTTGCTCCTATAAAGGATTTAGGTATCGTCATTGTAGATGAATGCCATGAGGCAAGCTATAAGCAATCGAATAATCCAAAATATAATGCAATCGATCTTGCGAAAATTAGAGCTAAGACCTATAATTGTCCTTTGGTTTTAGGTAGTGCAACTCCGAATGCAGAGGACTATTATAAGGCTTTAGAAGGAGAATACATTCTACTATCCTTACCTCTTCGTGCAAATTTAAAGCCATTACCAAAGGTATCTATCGTCGATTTAAGAGAAGAGCTTAAAAATGGAAATAGAACACCTATATCTAATGAGCTTAAAAATGCATTAATTGAATGCTACC
>JAFPIE010000063.1 GCA_017388605.1 Acholeplasmatales bacterium
ACAAAGTTTTTATATAACCATTTTTTATAATATCTATCTTTTTTATAAATAATATTTATATAGAAAAAGCACCAGCAAAATGCTGATGCCATACTTCATATTTAAATATTACTATTTTAAAGAATCCATCTTCTTCTTCAATAAATTAATACTTACATCAAAGATAATAATTATAACTACAAGTAGAATAAGCCAAGCTAGAATCGTTGAAAAATCAAGCTCAAGCTTCGCATTATTAATGATTAAGCCTATAGAATTATTCAAGCTACAAATGTATTCTGCCATAACCATTACCTTTACACCTAAGCTTATACCCTGAAGTAGGGTAATCAGCATAGGAGATATTGCAAGTGGTACATAAATTCTAGTATATTTCATGTATCTTGGGCCAGGGAGTAAGGATAATTCAGCTACGATATCCTTATCTATAGATAAAGCTTGCTTCACTCCTTCATATACTACAGGAAATACGACTAAAAAGCATACAATATAGGGTATAATTTCTTTATTTTTGAATAATAATATGTATAAATAAACTGATACAATTGCGAATGGACATGCTTTAATAATAAACATAATCGGATTCACAATATCCACATTGTATTTAAATACATAATTTATAAAATGAATGAGTAGACTTATTAGAAAGGACACAACTAAAACGATTAGAATTTTACCGAGCAAAGAAAGTAATAATAATGCATCCCTTGAGCCTAAAACTCCACCCAATTTCATAAAAATATCATTAATTCCAGGGAAAAAGATATCATCTTGATTCAGGATAGTAAATATTTGATAAATAATGATGAGTAAAATAATGACAGATACAGATATTCCAATATGCTTATAGGAAGAATTCTTCATTTGGAAGCTTGTCTCCAGCCTGTTTTCCAAATCCTAAATCAATCATATACTGTAGGTACTCATTTACAGCTGCAACCTCTTTATCATGATCCATAATAATGAAATGACAATTAGGAATTGCCTTTGTTAATGCAGCCTCACCTAAAGTCTCAAAGGATTTGTGCATAGCAACTGCCTTCTTAGCAGTATCCGCAGGGTTTTCTACTGCATCTTTAACACTATTTACTAGCGCATCAACTGCATTTAATACCTTACTATCCTCTTTTGCTTCTTTTTTAATAAAGATACCAGCCTGAGGATAAGAATCCTTACCAGTAACCTTTTTATATTCATCCTGTAAATCAATTACATTAATGCCTTTGGCATCCTTAATCTTAGAAATTGCTGGTTCAGCAGTAATTACATATTCTGCAGTACCTGCAACAAGAACTGAATTTGCAGATGCAACATCATCTACATATTCAATTTCAACATTTAAATTCTTTTCCTGAATTAATATTTTAGTAAGAATATCTGGTGTAGAATTCTTACCAAATACAACAAGCTTTTTGTTGTTAATATCCTCAAATGAAGTTAATTCAGCCTTAGAAGCTAAGAATAAATTACCCCATACGAAGGTTTTAGCTAATACATAATTTTCGTTTGTATTATAGAATTTTGCACCCAAGTTTACTGGTGCAACAATAACATCATGGCTCTTTGTACCAAATGCAGCAACAAGCTGATCTGCACCATTTACGATTTCAAAGGATGCACCTTTTACACTGTCATAATAATTAGCCAAGCCTAGTGCAGGGGTACCAGATGGACAAATGATAGATACAGGTGTTTCATCTACTGTAGTTGTAGGTACTACTGTTGTTTCTGTAGTTGTAGAAACTGTTGTAGTTTCATCCTTCTTTTCTGTAGTTGTATTTGCTTCACTACCACAGGAAGCAAGTAAGCCGATAGCGGCTAATCCAAATAATATTCCAATTCTTTTCATGTTAAAATCTCCTTTTTCTATTGCCTTATTATTATACACAATTTATAATAAATATAGTGTGATATTTGTCACACAAGGAGGCATTTATGAAAACAAACGATGTTATTAGAACCTACTTAAATCAATTGATTTTAAATAATGAAATAAAGCCAATAGAATATAAGTCAAAAGAGATTATTTTTAAAGAAGGTAGTCCTTGTAAATATGTATGCTTTATCCTAGATGGAGAGGTTGAAATATCTACTCTTTCCTATAATGGTAGCCAAGAGGTTATAAGCCTAGTAGGTAAAAATGAGTTTTTCGGACAATATATCCTTTTTCAGCCTAATAGTAAATATCTAGGTGATGTTCAAGCAAAAGGACCTGTAAAGCTTATTAAAATATCTAAAGCCTCTCTTTTAGAATACCTTAGTAAAGATAAGGATTTACTAGAAGCGTATATTTCTATAATTTCAAACGAATC
This sequence comes from Acholeplasmatales bacterium, assembly GCA_017388605.1. The sequence goes on from JAFPIE010000063.1 coordinate 2,313, forward strand.
CTTCAATATTAAGCAACAGGTTAAACTATTATCGCATAAGAATGCACTAGACCGAGTTATCTTTTATTTAGATTTGATATCTAAAAATAATATATGTATTATTGATTCTGTTTCCTCCTTAGCTAAGGAGGTTAATCTGCCAAGAGAAACTGTATCTAGAATTCTATCTAAGCTTGAAAAGGAAGAATACCTAATAAAAGAGAAAAATACCATTCGTATCTTGTAAAAAAAGCTCCTAGAGTCGTCGTTCTAGGAGCATTTTTCTTATAATTTAATAACAATTGGCTTATCGGTAAAGGAAGAGATTGTTGCAACACCGTCTTCAAAATATAAAAGCTCTGTATTTGCATCATTTTCCTCATACATACCCCTTAAATTAGGGTATTTATCTAGCATTGCCTTTTTAACCTCTACTCTTTCATCTCGCTTAAGATTACCTGAAACTCTTATCCATCTACCATCTTTAAATGCTGAAATTTCAACATTTGGATTCTTTGCAATTTGCTTAGATACTTCTTTTACCTTACCCGTTTGAATATATAAATGATTTTCGTATAGCATTATAGTACCAAAAGGTCGAACTCTTGGCTTATTGCCATCCATAGTCGCTAAAAAATATACACCACAATCTTCGATAAATTTTAATACTTCGTTCATAATTACGCCATCCTTTTTTGTTATTATATCATAATAAGCAAAAAAAGTGCTAACCAATAAAGGTTAGCACCAATTCTTATAAAGAAATTACTTCTTTTCTGGGTATTTTTCTCTATTCTTGTTGTAATGAGTATGTAATAGCTCATGTGCAAGATGAGAATTTGGTTCGCCTAAGAACTTCTCATATAATTCCTTAATCTGAGGGTTATTATGAGATTGACGTAATACCTGTCTTTCATCCTCGGAATATAGGGCATTAGCTCTCTTAGTTCTATAAGTCTCATAAATGTCAAGATCTTCATTTGGCATTAACATAGGCTTAATGAATGGCTGACCACCACCATTGATACATCCACCAGGACAGCACATGATCTCAATGAATGTATATGGGCTTGTACCTGCCTTAATCTGGTCAAGTAATACCTTAGCATTCTTCATACCAGAAGCTACAGCTACCTTAATCTTAGCTGCACCAAGGTCGATTTCAGCTTCCTTAATACCTTCTAAGCCACGAACCTCAGTGAATTCGATTGGCTGTCTTTCCTTACCAGATAACACCTTGTAAGCTGTACGAAGTGCAGCCTCCATAACACCACCAGTAACACCGAAGATTACACCTGCACCAGTATAATCACCCATGATATCCTGATCGTATTCCTCATCTGGTAACTTAGTGAAGTTAATACCACTTCTCTTAATTAATCTTGCAAGCTCTCTAGTTGTTAATACGCAATCAACATCTCTTAAGCCTTCAACTTCCATTTCTGGTCTATCCTTTTCATGCTTCTTAGCTGTACATGGCATGATAGATACAGTAAAGATATCCTTTGGATCTAAGCCCTTCTCCTTAGCGAAGTAAGACTTAATAATTGCACCCTGCATCTGGTGAGGGGACTTACAGCTAGATAGATTATCTAATACCTCTGGATAGAAATATTCTGCATAGTTTACCCAACCTGGTGAACAAGATGTAATCATAGGTAGAACTCCACCATTCTTGATTCTTCCAAGTAATTCAGTAGCTTCCTCCATAATCGTTAAGTCAGCACCGAAGTTTGTATCATATACACGGTCAAAGCCTAAACGATGTAAGGCTGCAACCATCTTACCTGTTACAGGTGTACCAACAGGAAGACCGAATTCTTCACCTAGGGCAGCACGAACTGCAGGAGCTGTCTGAACGACAACAAACTTACCAGCCTGCATAGCCTCATCAACCTTAGAGATTTCGCTCTTTTCCATTAATGCACCAGTAGGACATACGTTAACGCACTGTCCACATAGTAAGCATGGAGATTCATTAAAGCTTCTATTTCCAGCTGGAGCTACAAATGTCTTAAAGCCTCTCTTTTCGAAGCCTAAAATACCTGTACCGTGAGCCTCAACGCATCTCTTAACACATCTACCACATAGGATACACTTAGATGTATCACGAACGATAGATGAGCTTAAATCATCAACGAAGGTTTGGCTCTTTTCACCAAAGAACTTACCCTCTCTTGCACCAACCATCTGAGCTACATGTAATAACTCACAATGTCCGTTCTTATCACACTGCTGGCAGTGGAAGGAATGGTTGGATAAAATTAATTCAACAGAAATTCTTCTAGCCTTTGTTGCCTTAGGAGAGGAAATCTTAATTTCCATACCCTCAGAAACTGGGTATACACAAGCTGCAACTAAGCCTCTTGCGCCTGTAGCCTCAACAAGACATACACGGCAAGATGCTAAAGAGCATTCATCCTTATTGAAATTACAAAGGGTAGGAATTTCATAACCACATAATCTAGCAGCCTCTAAAATAGTTAAGCCTTGCTCAACCTGATAAGGCTTGCCTTCAATTTTAATATTAATTAAAGCCATTGTCCTTCTACCCCCATTATTTCTTTGAGATTGCGCCTGGTCTACACTGAGACATACACAATCCGCACTTTACACACTTATTTGCATCGATTTCCATTGAAGCAAGCTTATGCTTAGGAGCAATGTAATCGGTTCTTGTAATTGCATTAACAGGACAGTTCTTAGCACAAATACCACAGCCTACGCACTTATCCTTATCAATTACATACTGCATTAAATTCTTACAAACATGAGCAGGGCACTTCTTATCAACGATATGAGCCAAATATTCATCTCTAAATTTTGACATTGTAGATACAATTGGGTTTGCACTTGTCTGGCCTAAACCACATAGTGAGTTAGCCTTTACTGCCTGTGCTAATTCCTCAAGATCCTCTAAATCCTGCATTGTACCCTTACCTTCGGTAATTCTTGTAAGGATTTCAAGCATTCTCTTAGTACCAATACGGCATGGAGAACACTTACCACAGGACTCATCACAAATAAATTCCATATAGAATTTTGCAACGTCAACCATACAGTTATCTTCATCCATTACGATAGCTCCACCAGAACCCATCATAGATCCTCTTGCGATTAAGTTATCATAATCGATTGAAGCATCAAGATCATCTACAGTTAAGCATCCACCAGATGGACCACCTGTCTGAATAGCCTTGAACTTCTTTCCATTAGGGATACCACCACCGATATCGTAAATTAATTCACGAAGAGTAGTTCCCATAGGAACCTCAACTAAACCTACATTATTAACCTTACCACCTAAAGCGAATACCTTAGTACCCTTACTCTTTTCAGTACCATATTGTGCAAACTTAGCAGCACCCTCTCTTAAAATATAAGGAACTGTAGCTAAAGTTTCTACGTTGTTAATAATTGTTGGCTTGCCCCATAAACCCTTAACTGCAGGGAATGGTGGACGAGGACGTGGCATACCACGCTGACCCTCAATAGAATTTAATAATGCTGTTTCCTCACCACAAACGAATGCACCAGCACCAAGTCTTAAATGACATCTAAATGAGAAATCAGTTCCCATAATATGATCACCAAGTAAGCCTAATTCCTCAGCCTGCTTGATTGCAATCTTTAATCTTTCTACGGCAATAGGATACTCTGCACGTACATAGAAATAACCATTCTTTGCACCAATAGCGTAACCTGCAATCATCATACCTTCGATAACTGCGATTGGGTTACCTTCAAGAATAGATCTATCCATGAATGCACCTGGATCTCCTTCATCACCATTACATACAACATACTTTTCATCGTTCTGCTGTGCAAAGGCGAACTGCCATTTTCTACCAGTAGGGAAGCCTCCGCCACCTCTACCTCTTAAACCAGAGTCTAATACTTCTTTGATAACGTCCTCTTGCTTCATATGTAGAGCACGCTCTAAGCCCTTAAAT